>DATJFA010000001.1:0-4868 GCA_035496015.1 Terriglobales bacterium
AACAGAAAGAAGACCAGCCGAGTGCGGCGGTTCATGCAGCTTTCTTCTCCTTATGCCGCGCCTGCTCCTCTTCTTCGTGGCGGCGGATTTTGGTGAGGGCGAGGAGGATCATCAGGGGCAGCGCCACCGCGCCGATCACGATCTGCGATAAGGCCACGTCGGGCGCCTGAAAGATGAAAAACATCAGCGCCATCATCAGCCCGTAGAAGCTGATGCCAATGGCCTGCTTGGCCGGATCGCGCGTCAGCACCACCGCCGTTGCGGTTACGGCCACGAAGCTCAGAATGGTGAATTGCAGAAACAGCATGTTGACCGGCCTATTTGCCCTTTTGCCGCGGGTTGGGAATCTGCTCCAGCCCCTCGATCTTTTCTCCCTTCACCGGCTGCCACTGGCCCAGTTCCCGCACCCTCGCCGCGCGGGCGGTGGCGTGGGTGAGCACTGCGTTCATCAGGAAGAGCACAATCACGATCAGGCTCATCTTGATCGCCGCCTGCCCCCAGCCCTGCTCGATGACGACGGCTATGAGCAGCGCTACGGTCGCGACCGTGCTCACCGTGGCCATGTAGTGCAGGCGTTCGAAGAAATCCTCCATTACCACTATGCCCAGGCAGCAGATAAGACAGGTGGCCACGGCCAGCCATACCAGCGCCTCCACGGTGAGGGTTGCCGCGCTCACAGCCAGCGCTCCAGGAAGCGCGCGAACACCAGCCCGCCACCAAAAGAGAGCAGCGCCAGGGCGAGGGCCAGATCGTAGAAGTTAACCTGGCCCATGCCTTCGGCCAGCATCACCAGCAGCAGGGTGACGACCATGCCCGCCATTTCCAGCCCTACCAGGCGCTCCATAGTGTCGCCGCGAAAGCTGGCAATCCCGCACGGCACCAGGGCGAACAGCAGCACCGCCGATGCCAGCAGCCACACGTTCATGCCGTTGCTCCCAGCTTCTTCGTGACCAGGGGCGTGCCCGTGGGCGAGACCTGGTGAACCAGCATGAAATTTCGCTCTTTATCAATTCCCACCACAATGAAGTTGGGAGGAATGGTGGTCAGCGTGATGGCGAGCGCGCGCCGGGCCGCCGCTTTTGAATCATCGCCATCGGCACGGAAGGGGACTACGCGGAACTGCGCCTCTGACTTTTTTCCTGCCAGCCGGCGGGCCAGCGCCCGGAAAATGGCGGCCGAGCCGGTAAGCGCATACCACGGCTCCCAGGCAAACAGCCACAACCATTTCAGGCGCGGGCGGAACTTGGCGAAACGCTTGGACTTGATCAAGCCGTCTCCCACCGCCCCAAGAGCGGCAGCGCACATTCCTGCCACAAATTCGGCAAGTTGCAACTGGCTGACGAACAGCATCCACAGGCCGAGCAGGAACAAAAATTCGATGCTGGAGAATTCGATTGCCTTTAAAACCCGAGCCTTCACCCGGACCGCCTTTGTGCAATGCTCCGCTCTCAGGTAGAGACCAGAGTTGAAGGGCAGGTTGCCCGCATCAACTTCCCGGCCACGGGATAAACGGAGATGGACGCGGATCTGAAAACCTGGAGCTCTTCATTCCAAGCTGGAAGAAGAAGTCTGGAGTTGATTTATCCGAGCGAATCCGCGCACATCCGCGGTGGCAGGAAGTTGTTGCCGGAGCCGCGCTCAGCCTTCGTGCCCAGCCTTCACTTGCCCATAGTTAAGCAAGCTCACAATCATGACGCCGCCCACGATGTTGCCCATGGTGGCAAACGCCAGCCAATGGAAGTACTGGCTTACCGGCACCAGGCCCGCAAAAACCGCGCTCCAGATTTCGCCGCTGCTGGCGATGCAGTGGGCAAAGTGGCCCAGGCCAACCACGAAGCTGAGCAGCCAGATGACGATGATCTGGCCGATGGTCCAGTGGCTGGCCGTCACCATCCAGGCCACCAGCGCGATCAGCCACCCCCCAATCACACCCGACCAGAAGGCGTGAGCGGAGGTTTGCGCGGCGATCTGCAAGCCCAGCCGGGCCAGGATTTCCGCCACCTTGGGCTCCAAGGCGCCGCTGCGGATGGCCAGCAGGCCGAATCCTAGCGCGCCCACCACATTGCTCAAAAACACGACTCCCCAGAGGCGCAGCGTATTCCCCACGTGCTTGTGCTCATCCAGCACCAGCACGACAGGGTAGAGGGTGTTCTCCGTAAACAATTGGGCGCGGCCGATGATGACCGCGATGAAACCTACGGGATAAAAGAGGTAGGAGATAAATTCGGCCGGCTGGCCCGAGCCCAGCACCGCCTGCGCAATGGCCACCGCCAGGCCGGTCAGGCCCATGGTGACGCCGCCGGCCACGCCGGAAAACGCCAGGGCGCGGGAGGAGCGGTTCAACTCCTCCCGAGCATTGCGCGACACGCCTTCAAAGATTTCGTGGACGCTGCGCCGCGAAGAATCCAGCGCCACCGGCTGCGGCTGTTTGGGCACGCCGATTGGATGCAGATTTTCAGGCAGGCAATGGCCTAGCTATCTAGGACCCGGCCAGGGGCCGCGCTCAGTGTCCTGCTGCGGTGCTGGCTACCTTGGGGATCTCATTCAAAACCAGCCAGTACAGGCCAAGCTGTTTGGTGGCTTCCATGAACTGCACGAAGTCAACCGGCTTGCAGACATAACTGTTGGCCCCGAGCTTGTAGCTGGTCACCACGTCTCCCTCTTCGTCGGAGGAAGTCAGCACCACCACTGGAATCAGCCTGGTCCGGGCAGTCTCTCTTAACCGGCGCAGCACCTCCAGCCCGTCCACCTTGGGCAGCTTGAGGTCGAGCAGAATGAGCTGCGGCGTTGGAATAGGCCGCCGCCCCGAGTCACCCTCCACTCCAAACAGCAGTTCCAGCGCTTCGGCCCCGTCGTGAGCCACCATGATGTCGTTCATCACGTGGGCTTTCTTGAGGGCGCGGATGGTGAGTGCCTCATGGTCCGGGTTATCTTCCACCAGAAGGATGCTTGTATTGTGCATTTCCACTCCTATTGAGATTTTTGCCATATCAGTCCAGCGAGAAGTAAAAAGTCGCGCCTTTCCCTACCACGCCTTCCGCCCACACCTTCCCCCCGTGGCGCTTGATGATGCGCTGCACCGTGGCCAGGCCAATTCCGGTTCCCTCAAATTGCTCCTTGGCATGCAGGCGCTGGAAGGGTGTGAACAGCTTGTTGACGTAAGTCATGTCGAAGCCGATGCCGTTGTCGCGCACGTAGTAGGCAGTTTTGCCGTCCTTTTGCGCGCTGCCGAACTGAACCAGCGGCTCCGGATTGCGGGCGCTGAATTTCCACGCGTTCTGCAGCAGGTTCTGCAGCGCTACTCCCAGCAGGCGGCGGTCGCCATGCCCTTGCAGTCCGCTGGCCACATGGAACCGTACCCGCCGTTCCGGATCAGCCTTCTGGATCATGGCTGCCGTGGAGAGCGCCAAAATGCTAAGATCCACGGATTCGCGCCTCAGGTCGCTGCGCATGACGCGCGAGAGCTGCAGGAGAGCATCAATCAGCTGGCCCATGTTCTGGCTGGCGTTGCGGATACGGCGCAGCGAGTCCTGACCCTCCGCATCCACTTTGTCACGGTAGTCCTCCAGCAGTATCTGGCTGAAGCCGTCAATGCTGCGCAGGGGGGCGCGCAGGTCGTGCGACACCGAGTAGCTGAAGGCCTCCAGTTCGGTCACGCTGTTTTCCAGTTCCAGCGTGCGCCGGCGCAGGCTCTCTTCCAGGCGTTTGCGCTCGGTAATGTCGCGGGCAGCTGCGAAGACGCCTGCCACTTCACCCGCCTCATTGCGTAAGATGGAGGCGTTGTACAAAACGTCGGTGACCCGCCCAGAGCGATGGCAAATGGCCAGCGGGTAATCCTGCACCAGGCCTTCGGCAAAGACCTGCTGATAGCCGGCGCGAGCCTTGTCCGGCTCGGTGAAATAGTTGCAGAAATCGCTGCCTACGAGTTGAGCGCGCTCAACGCCGGTAACCTCTTCCGTCGCCCGGTTCACATCGGTGATTTTTCCGTCGGCAGCAATGGTGACCAGGGGATCGAGGCTGGCCTCAATGAGAGAGCGCGTGTAGATTTGCCGGCCGCGTACCTCCTCTTCCAGGCGCTTGCGTTCGGTGATGTCGCGATTGATTTCCAGAATGTTCACGGGCACGCCGTGGTGGTCACGCTGCAGTGACCAGCGGCTGGCCACGACAATGGTCCTGCCGTCGCGCGTCACATGCCTGAGCTCGCCCTCCCACTCCCCCTCCTGCTGAACCTCGGCTTCGATCACCCTTGCAGGCGCAACGGATTCAGTCCGCAGCAGTTCGTGGATGAGGCGGCCCACCGCTTCTTCCGCCGTCCAACCGTAAGTTTCCTCCGCTCCCCGGTTCCAGAAGATGATCTTGCTCTGCAGGTCGCGCACCAGGATGGCGTCGTGCGCCAGGTTGAGCAGCACCACCTGTTTGCGCAGCTCATCCTCGATCTGCTTGCGCTCGTGAATGTCGGTGCAGATGCCCACCCACTCGCGGATGCTGCCGTCCCCCGTGAGCACCGGAACGCCGCGAATCGCGAAGTGACGGTACTGCCCGTCAGCGCGCCGAATGCGGTATTCGGTTTCGTACAGTCCCCGGGTTTCAACTGCTTTCGTCCAGATGGACGCCGTGCGCTCACGGTCATCGGGATGAATTGCGTTCAGCCAGCCCCAGCCGCGCACCTGCTCCAGTGTTTGCCCCGTGTACTCCCGCCACATAGGCATATCTTCCACCAGCCCGGAGGGTGGGGTCGTCCAGACCACCTGGGCAATGGCAACCAGCAGGGCGCGATACCGCTCTTCACTCCAGCGCAGGGCTTGTTCTGCCTTTTTGCGCTCGGTAATGTCGCGGGCGGCGGCAAATACGCCGGTGACTGCCCCGGC
>DATJFA010000002.1:0-2824 GCA_035496015.1 Terriglobales bacterium
TGCTCTTTCTAACCGCGCACCTGGGTGGCTGGGAGGTAGGCTCCTTCGCGCACTCGCTCTACGGGCACAAGCTGCACATTGTGGTGCGGCCGCTGGATAACCCCTACCTCGACGCTCTGATTGGGCGATACCGCACTTTGCACGGCAATACTACGTTCGACAAGCAGGACTTCGCCCGCGGCCTGCTCGGCGCCATGAAGGCGGGCGACACAGTGGGAGTCCTCATGGACACGAATATGACTCCCCCGCAGGGTGTGTTCGTGGACTTCTTCGGGCACCTCGCCTGCACCGCCAGCGGGGTGGCGCGCGTGGCCCTGCGTACCGATGCTGCCGTGGTGCCGGCGTTCACGATTTGGGATGCCGCACTAGGCAAGTACCGCATCCGTTTCGATCCGATGCTGGAGCTTGTGCGCACCGGCGACGATGCGGCGGATGTGGTCTCCAATACAGCTCTGTTTACCAAGGCGATCGAAGGCTATGTGCGGCGCTATCCCGAGCAGTGGCTGTGGGTGCATCGGCGCTGGAAGACGCGGCCGGAGGGCGAGCCGGGGATTTATTAGTGGCTAGTGGTCAGTGGGCGGAACTGACAACTAACAACTGACCACTGCTTCAACACAGCCAACCGCTGCGGTAGACCAGCCACCAGCTGAGCACCACGATGGGCAGGGTGGCGACCATGCCCCCAAAGAAGGGCAGAAAGACATCCGCCAGCAGGCTGAGCCCAAGAAAAATGATCCAGAAAAGCTTCTTTTCCAACGTTCCCTCAAAGGTATTGTAGGCCGGGCCCGGGCACACCTGTATCTGCCAGATGGCCCTCTGGATCACCAAAGTAATTTTCTGTATACGGTCTTTATGCCCAAACGTTCCGCCGAAGATCCACGTCTTAGCCGGCTGACTGAGATTGCGCTCGCCTTTCCGGAGACTACGCGGCAAATCTACGGCTCGCACGCTCAGTTTCTAGTTCGGAAAAGGACCTTTGCCTACTTCCTCGATAACCATCACGGCGACGGCATAGTAGCGGTCACTTGCAAGGTTTTGCCCGGTGACAACAAGTCGCTGGTGGAGGCCCAACCCCGCCGCTTCTATCTGCCGGCCTACATCGGCTCGCGCGGCTGGGTCGCGCTGCGCCTGGACGTGGGCAAGGTGGATTGGGAGGAAGTAAGAGAACTGCTGTTGGGCAGCTACACCATCATTGCACCCAAGCGCCTGGCAGCCCATGTGGCAAGCGAGTAATAACGATCCTAGGCCGGCAAACCGCCGGCAACTTTACAACTGGGTACTGGCAACCGGGAACCGATTTGTATACAACACTGGCATGAAAACTACCCTGGCGGCGGTGGCGCAAAAGCTTGCAGCCCGGCTGGTGGGCGATGGTGGAGTTGAAGTCGAAAATGTGGCCAGCATCGGATCGGCCGGATCCGGCGACCTGGTGTTTGCCGAAGACGACGCGGCGCTGGCCAAAGCTCTGGATTGCGGCGCAACAGCGGTAATCGCAGGCGAGTTCGCGACGGGCAAAACGCCGAAGCCGTTGCTGATTGTGCCCCACCCCAAGCTGGCCTTTGCTCGGGCTGCCCAGCTTCTGTGCCCGCCGCGCTCGTTTGAGCCGGGAATTCATTCCTCCGCCGTCGTCGAAGATTCCGCCCGGTTGGGTCGACATGTGGCTATTGAGCCAGGCGTGGTCATTGGGGAGAAGGCCATAATCGGCGACCGCACCCGCATTGGCGCCGGCAGCGTAATTGGCCCCGAGGTTCGCATGGGCAGCGAGTGCAACATCGCTCCCCATGTGACAATCTATGCCGGGGTGCGCCTGGGCAACCGTGTTTTCGTGCACAGCGGCGCGGTGCTGGGCAGCGACGGCTTCGGCTACGTGCGCGATCCCGCCACTGGCCGCTACGAAAAGTTTCCTCAGATTGGCGGCCTGGAGATCGGCGACGACGTGGAGATCGGCGCCAATACTACCGTGGATCGCGGGGCTCTGGACTTGACCGTCATCGGCCGGGGCACGAAGCTGGATAATCTGGTGCACGTGGGCCACAATGTCCGCATCGGAGAAGATGTGGTCATCGCCGCCCAGACCGGCTTCTCCGGCAGCATCACCGTGGAGAATGGCGCCGTGATTGGCGGGCAAGTGGGCATCGGGGACCATGCCCGCATCGAACAAGGTGTGATCCTGGGCTCGCAATGCGGCGTGCTCCCCAAGAAGACAGTCCGCGGTCCAGGCGTGGTGTTTTGGGGCACGCCGGCGCGCCCCTTGCGCCAGTATTTGAGGAACTGGCGATATTGGCGCGGCTGGGGAAGCGAAGCGGTGCCTAGGACGCAAAACCTGTAGGCAGTTCCACAACCGAGAACTGAGAACTGAGAACCGGTCCATGTCCCTCATCGTCATCGGCGGGCACACGCGCAACGTCGGCAAGACCAGCCTCATGGCCGGCCTGATTTCCGCCTTTCGCGAGCGCAACTGGACCGCCGTCAAAATCAGCCAGTACGGCCACGGCGTGTGCTCCGTTGACGGCAAGCCCTGCGCCTGCGAGGTTGATGAGCATCCCTGGGCGATCACGCAGGTCTACGACGGCGAGGGCGACTCTGACACGTCGCGCTTTCTCGCGGCCGGGGCTGCCAAAGGGCTATGGGTGCGCTGCCGGCAGGGGAAGCTGGAAGAAGTGATGCCGGCCTTTCAACAGCGCATCGCCGCCGATGAGAACGTAATCATCGAATCGAACAGCGTGGTCGGGTTCCTGCAGCCGGACGTTTATCTCACCGTGCTTGATTTCGCCGTGGCCGATTTCAAAGAGTCCGCCCGCCGTTATCTCGACCGGGCCGACGC
>DATJFA010000003.1:0-5252 GCA_035496015.1 Terriglobales bacterium
CTTTCTAACGATGGCATCCAGTTTGGGCCAGAGCAAGAGCTGTTTGCCGGAGCCTTCCCTCAAGATCAATTTCTCATCACGCCCGCATTTGTGACCAGGGGCAATCAGATATTGGGAGTTCTTTATGGAGCCGATTCCACCAGTCTCATCCAAGCGCAAGACGCGATTTTTGCACGCTGGCTACAAAAGGAAATGGTGATTACAGATAGTGCGGGAGCAGGGGTTGCTGTCCAGGGCGGATATGGCCCTGATCGCCAGTGGATTCAGGCACCGGCCTCGGGCTCACTTGACGCAAATTTGTCCGTTTATGCCGAGGATGGCCTCACCCCATTAGGTAAGGGAACGGTGAGCCTCAATGCGGGGCGAGCATACATCCTTATCTTGCAATGAAACTCCGCTTTATACACCGCCGGCACTGGGCTGCGCAGGTTGATGCCGCCGCGTGACTACCGGTAAATCGCCTTCACGTGCATCGGGGTGATATTCCGCCCCCAAAATCAGTGCAGGATTCGCAAAGCACGTGAAGGTCGGTTTACAACAATCGTCAAAGGAGCGACTCAAAGAAACCAACAAGGCCGGTTGAGTTGGGCGGGTAAGGTGCAGAGTGTGTCACAAGCCGGTGGCGCCTTCTGGTGAACCTTAAAGTTAAGGACAGCTCAGTTGGGCGGTGCCCGACAGTTGGGCTGCAGCGCAGCCGGTACCGCTGCACGGCGCACAGCACGCGAAGGCCCTTACGGTCACTGCTGCCAAGGCACCTGGTTTGCATTGCGCCAACCCGCTCTGGCCAATGGTTGCCACACTTGGGTCTGATAACGACCACCCTGTCGGCGTTATCTGGGAAGGAGACGGCGGTTGACTGTAGTTGCCCAAAGCGGTGAATTGCACCTGGTGGTTGGGAAAATTTTGTGCGTCGGCGCTTGCTGGGACTACGGAGATCGATTGCAGGGCACGGGGACCGCCGTTGCCACACCCGCTAGCTACAAACTCGATACCTAAAAGAAGGACGGCGGCGCAGAGCAGTACAGTCAATCGAGCCATAACGACCTCCCAAACTGCCTGGCAACCCGGCTGAACTCCGCTTCACAATAATTCTAAGTAACATTGGGCGCAAGATAGCCTTGCATATAAAAATTCTGCAGACGCGCCCTCATCCTGCGCACAAAATCTGGACATGCGGTCAGCCACTGCCACCGCCTCGGCAGGGGTATAAGATGACGGGGCGGGTGAAGGAGCCCACAAGGAGGCCATGTGGAACGCTTTGATGCCATGGTGATTGGTTCCGGGCAGGCGGGCACTCCGCTGTCACTGGCGCTGGCAGAGGCCGGACGCAAAACCGCGCTGATTGAACGCGAGCACGTGGGTGGTACCTGCGTTAATGAGGGTTGTACGCCCACCAAGACCATGGTAGCGAGCGCCCGCGTCGCCTACCTTGCGCGGCGCGGAGCGGATTATGGAGTGAACACCGGCGCGGTCTCAGTGAGCCAGATCAAAGTGCGGGAGCGCAAGCGGGCGATCGTGGAGAGCTTTCGCGGGGGCAGCCAGCGGCGCATAGAAGAAGCCAAAGGGCTGGAGCTGATTTTTGGGTCGGCGCGATTCCTGGGCCCGAACTCGGTGGAAGTGCAGCTCAATGGAGGCGGGGTTCGTCGGCTGACCGCCGCTAATATTTTTATCAATACTGGCGCGCGCGCCAGCCGCCCGCCGATTGCGGGTCTTGATTCGGTCCCCGCCCTGGACAACGTATCCATCATGGAGTTGGACGCAGTGCCCGAGCACCTGCTGGTGGTCGGCGGCGGATACGTTGGCCTGGAATTCGGGCAGATGTTTCGTCGATTCGGCAGCAAAGTCAGCATCGTCCACTCCCATCCACAACTACTTACGCGCGAAGATACCGATGTCGCCGAGGAAATTGCCAAAATTCTGGTGGAAGATGGAATTGAACTGGCGCTGGACGCGCGGACGGTCCGCGTTTCGAGCGCTGCAGATGTTATCAGCCTTACGGTTGGCACCCCGCAGGGTGAGCGCACTTTCACCGGTTCGCACCTGCTGCTGGCTACGGGCCGCATTCCCAACACCGATTCGTTGAAGCTGGGCGCGGCGGGAGTCAATACAGATGGGCGCGGGTTTATCAAGACCGACAATCGTCTCCGGACCAATGTTCCGGGAATTTATGCTCTTGGAGACGTGAAGGGCGGACCAGCTTTCACCCAAATTTCCTATGACGATTACCGTATTATCCGCGCCAATCTGCTCGAAGGGGGGAATGCCAGCACGGAAGGTCGGCTTGTTCCGTACACCGTGTTTCTCGATCCACAATTAGGACGGATCGGCCTGACCGAAGCGGAAGCGGTGGCCAAGGGCCTGAACATTGAAGTGGCTAAGATGCCGATGAATCGTGTGGCCCGCGCCCTGGAAACGGACGAAACCCGCGGCTTTATGAAGGCGATCGTTGATGCCCGGACAAAACAGATTCTGGGGGCGGCTGTGCTGGGCATCGAAGGCGGAGAGATCATGTCAATGTTCGAGATCGCAATCATGGGTCGGCTGCCTTACACCACGCTTCGGGATGGCATATTCGCCCACCCCACGCTGGCGGAGTCTCTCAACAACTTGTTCTCCACGCTTAACCGCTCGCAGGTCACAGTTCCGCAAGGGCAGTGGCTCGGAGCCGCCTGAAGCCATCGTATTCGCCGCCTTCCGGGATCCTCAAGAGGGACAACAGAAAGGTCAAACATCTGCAAATGATTTTCATGGGGGGAGGATGGCGAACCGCGATTTTGCAGCCGACCTATCCATATGCTTGAAAGCAAAGCAGGCGCCGCTGGCAAGTTTGGAACCTGGCTTGCACATGGCCTCCGAGCGGTCGTTTCGGAAGGTCGACAGTGGGCCCCAGCAAGAAGATCGAAGAGCAGATCCTAGCTTACTTTGGACTGACAAAAAGTCCCTTCGGCGTCACTCCCGATCCCGAATTCCTATTCCTTAGTCCTACCCACCGAGAAGCGTTAGCCACCTTGATCAGTGGTATTGAATGCGGCTTCGGCTTCCAGGTGCTGGCCGCGCAACCCGGAATGGGCAAGACCACCTTGCTATTTCACATCCTGGAGAGATACCGCACATCGGCACGCACCGCGTTCTTGTTCCAGCAGCCGCATAGCCCGGGTGAGCTGCTGCAATCGCTGCTGCGGGAACTGGGGAGCAATTGCAGGCCTTCTCCACAAAACTTCGCCCAGATGGGCGACGAGTTCCAGCAACTGCTGGTGCATGCAGCCGCTGCCCACCAGCGGGTCATATTGGTTGTTGATGAGGCACAAAACGTAAGCAGTGCCGTTCTGGAAACGCTTCGCCAGTTGTCCAATTTCGAGAACAGCCGGGCAAAGTTGCTGCAAATCATTTTGGCCGGCCAGCCCGCATTAGTGACTACATTGGCCAGCCCCGGGCAACAGCAATTGCGTCAACGGGTATCGATGATCGCGCGAATCACCCCCCTCGCACTGGCGGAAACGCGCGACTATATTCGCCATCGCCTGGCAACCGCGGGCTGCCGCAACGACTTATTTACCGATGTTGCATTACAAAGGGTGTGGTCACATAGCGGAGGCATTCCCCGTAACATCAATAGTCTCTGCATGAATGCCATGTTGCTGGCTTTCTCGCAGAGGGTCAGGGGTATCGATCACTCTCTTATCGAGGACACGGCAAAGGACTTCGACCTGGACTGCGTGATGACCGAGCTGTTCGCGAAGAGAGTTCCCGGCGATCCGGTTCGGGAACACGCTTCCGTCGCGGAACCGGTCCCGGCGGTGGCGGTCAGCAGCAAACCGGTAAAACAGCCAGCAACGGAGCATTCAGCCTCCGCTTTGCCCGCTCCCAAAATGCCCTCTTCCGGCATGCGGAGTGGAGTGACCCGAGTCTTGTTTGTTGTGCTGGCAACCGCATGCTTTGTGGGTGCCATTCAAACAGGGCCACTGTGGAAGGCGCTGCGACTCAATGACCGGGTGGTAAGCGCGCGATCCGGGTCTAAAGAACTGGCCATTACGGGACAGCTTTCAGCACCCCGGGGAAATGAAGTCAGCCTGCAACATGTAACCGATCCGCTGATTCCGCGATTGTCGCGATTAGTGACCCCTTCGACGGAGGGATCGACCCGACTGATCCTCTTTGACGTCGGCGACACTGCAATCTCCAGCCAGAACCGCAACACTCTGGCGGCGGTGGCCCAGACTCTTCGTGATCACCCTGATGCGAATGTGATTATTGAAGGGCATGCTGACAGCTCCGGTGATGAGGAGTACAACCTCAATCTTTCGGTTCGACGAGCGTTGGCGGTAAAGGACGCTCTTACGAGTGAATATGGAATACGTCCCAATCGCCTGCAGACAGTTGGCGCCGGGTCGTCGCTTCCCATTGAGTCGAATGGCACCTCTGGCGGGCGGGCCGTTAACCGAAGTGTTGCACTGCGAGTGACGACCGAGGCCGGTGCAAAGTAAGGAAGCGCCGGTGAGAGCAGGGAGCCCCCACCAGGTTCTTTAAGCATGACGTTTGTAGACAATTGGTGAGGTTTCAGCGGTGCTTTGGGTAAGGGCCCGCGATTAGCAGTCACTGCCAGGAAAGCAAGTAAAAGACCGATGAACGCCCTCAACATGCTTGACCCTCTTGAACAGCAGTCCCAAACCTCAAACAATGCGTCTCTACCCGAGTCTCCTGTAAGAAGAGAACAGAATGACGCGGAATTTGTCTCTCAGGAACGCATGTCGATCCTTGGGTTGGAAGGACCGCGCTTACCGGTTGCTCGACCAACCGGTCCGGGTTGGCTTCGCCAGGCGCTAAGTGCACTTTTTAAAGGCTGGAGTGCGACCAGCCAACCGGTTTTAGCCTTCGCGGCGGGTCTGAGAGATCCGCTGCAGCGGGTGAAGCCTGTGCTGCGCGAGCGCTGGAGGGCAGCTGTTGTTCGCATGCAACGGGCACGGCGTGTACTCCTGGAGCGCTGGATGGCCGCTGATTTTCGAACTCGCCAGCTGCCGATTCTGGCCATCGCGGCTGCAATTTGGGCGTCAACGGCGTGGATGGCGTGGCGCGCCGATGATTCAGCTACCCCCTTGCTTCGCAACAGCGTGGCTGCAGCCAAATCTCAGCGCCCCGCGGACCTGGAGGAAGGCGGATTTACCAGGATGATGGCAGAGAGCGCTGATCCACCAGATGCGGTCCGGACTGGATCGCCAAGGCAGCAAACCTCTGCAAGTCTGTCGCTGAACCAA
>DATJFA010000004.1:0-4266 GCA_035496015.1 Terriglobales bacterium
CTGGGCCAGAAGTGGAGCCAGGTTACGATTGGAGCGCACGCCATTGCCGAAGCAGCGCCGGGAGCGACCGGCGGAACCACCTGCCTGCGGCCGTTGTGGATCACGATGAAGGCTTTGCTAGGCGGGTCGTGCACGAATCCGACCCCCCAAACGGGAAGCGCGATCACTTTATGGGATGGTGGGGGCAATGGAAATGGAAACGGAAACAATGGGGGAGGCCTACTTTGCGTGCAAAAAAATTGTACAACTGCGTCGCAGTGGGGATTGATTGATCCCACATCGCTTGGCTACCCGGCTTCCGACCTTGCGTCCTGGGTTTTGAGCTGCAACAGCGTGCAGATTAACTGCGGTTCGACCATGGGACCCAAGACGGGAGCCACGGTAGGAGACGTAGGACATGGGCAGCCGCCTCCGATTCAAACTCTCATTGGTCAGAATGGCATTGGCAATAATGACTGGGCCTGGTATCCCGACCCGAGTACGGGTGCGTATATCCCTGGAGAATACACTTACGTTCCGGGTACGGCGCCGAACAACGTATTCAGCTCAAGTCCGGCCGTAGTGACAATGGCAATCTGGGACGACTGTTCCGGAACTGGCTTTGAGCCGATTAATGGGTCAACCCAGACTATCCCCATTTCCGGGTTTGCGCAGATATTCCTCGACCAGATCAATCCCAACGGGAACAACAAACACATCGACGCTCAGTTCATCAGCATGACCAATGCGTGCACCGGAAACGGCGGCGGAGCGGGCTCCAATGTTGCGTCCGGACCGGGCGCGGTCCCTGTGCGACTGATTCACACCGACACAAATCCTACGAATTAGCGCAGCAAAGCTTGCGCGGAGCGGGTAGCGAACTCCAGCACGCGGCCGGGCAGAATCCCCAGATAAATCACGGCGGCCACGCTGCACAGGAGGGTGGCGGTCACGCCCGCCGGAATGCGCATCACCGGAATTTCCTGGGTGGGATCGCGCATGTACATCACCACAATCACTCGCAGGTAGTAGTAAGCGCCGATGGCGCTGTTGACCACGGCAATGATGGTCAGCCAGACCAAGTCCGCTTTCAGCGCGGCGCTGAAGACGTAGAACTTGGCAAAGAAGCCGGCGGTGGCCGGAATCCCAATCAGTGAAATCAGGAAGATGGTTAATGTCATGGCCAGCAGGGGCGAACGACGGCCGAGTCCGGTGTAGTCGTCGAGCGTGACGTAGCGCTCGCCGGCGTTGGCGAAGTGGCTGACCACGATGAAGGCGCCCAGGTTCATGGCCGTGTAAGAGGCGGCGTAGAACATGGCGGCGGAGATGCCGGCCTCAGGCGCGGCGGCGAAGGCGACCAGCAGATATCCGGCGTGGGCGATGGCGGAGTAGGCCAACATACGCTTGACATTGGTCTGCACCAGCGCGCCAAGATTGCCAAGAGTCATGGAGACGGCGGCCGAAGCCCACACCCACCAGAACCATACCGGGTGCGAGCCCGCCAGCAAGGTCGGGCCTTCGGTGACAAACAGAATGCGCAGCAGCACCGCGAAAACCGCCATCTTGGGCGCGGTGGACATAAAAGCCACCACGGGCGAGGGCGCACCTTCGTAAACGTCGGGTGTCCAAACATGGAAAGGTGCGGAAGCGATCTTAAAGCCCAGGCCCACGAAGATGAGGGCGAAGGCCACGTAAGCCATGACGGGCGCGCCGTTCAGGCGCAGGTTGGTGGCGATCTGGGGAATGTCGGTGGAGCCGGTGGCGCCGAACATCAGCGCGATTCCGTAAAGGAAAAACGCGGTGGCGAAGGAGCCGAGCAGGAAATACTTGAGCGAGGATTCGACGCTGCCGGCGTCGCGGCGGCGGAATCCCGCCAGGATGTAGGTGGAGATGGAGGAAATTTCCAGGGCAATGAAGATGAGCACCAGCTCCACGGCCGAGGACATCAGCGCCATGCCGACCGTGCCGAAGAGGATGAGGCCGAAGTATTCGCCGGCGCGGATTTCCTGCACGCGCAGGTACTCGAAGGACGCCATGATGACCAAGGCGGCGGCAATGGTGACCAGCAAGTGGAAGAAAATGCTGAAATTGTCAACGACGACGAAGTTCCAGAAGGCCGGCCCGGGATAGCGCATCTGGTAGATGCTGGCCGCGACCGCGCTCAGCGCGCCGACGAGGGAGATGATGCCCAGCGGCTTCACGTTGCGGTTTTCGGGCAGCAGCGGGTCCACGAACATCACGATGAGCCCGAAGAGCGTGAGCACGATTTCAGGCAGGATGCGGATGTAATCGGCTCTGGCGATCATCAGCGCACCACCTGGGCCGTGGTCTGGGCCAGCGGCAGAAGCACGTTGTGCACCGCCGGATCAATAATGCCGAGCCAGAGCACTGGGGCCACGCCCATGGCCAGGGCGGCAATGGAAGCCGGCCAGAGAGCGGTGCGCTCGCGCGCGCTCAGGTCAGGCAGAGTTTGGTTGACCGGATGCTTCACTTTCCCGAAGAAGACGCGCTGGTACATCCAGAGCAGGTAGCAGGCGCTCCAGATGACGCCGGAGGCCGCGAGAATGCCCCAGATCATTTTGGCCTGGAAGGCGCCGCTGAGGACAAGGAACTCGCCGACAAATCCATTGAGCAAGGGCAATCCCACCGAAGAAAGAGTGATGAAGAGGAAGAAGGCGGCAAAGATGGGCATAGGGGTGGCCAGGCCGCCGAATTCGTGCAGGTCGAAGGTATGGCGGCGTTCGTAGATGATGCCCGCCAGCATGAAAAGGGCGCCGGTGGAGACGCCGTGGTTCAGCATCTGGTAAACCGCGCCGTCCACGCCCAGTTGGGTGAAGCTGAAAATGCCAAGCACCACAAAACCCAGATGGCTCACCGAAGAGTAGGCGACCAGTTTTTTGAGGTTGGGCTGCACCATGGCGACGAGCGCGCCGTAAATGATGCCGATGATGGCCAGCACCATAATCCAGGACTGATTCTGGCGGGCCTGGTCGGGGAAGAGCCCCAGGTTGAAGCGCAGCAGGCCGTAGGTGCCCATCTTGAGCAGCACGCCGGCCAGCATGACGGAGCCGGCGGTGGGCGCTTCAAAGTGGGCGTCGGGCAGCCAGGTGTGCAAGGGAAAAATGGGCACTTTTACCGCGAAGGCGACAAAGAATCCCAGGAAGAGCCAGCTCAGGGCGTGGCCGCTGATACCGAAGCTGGCGCCGTCGCGCACCGCGTTCTGAATGGTCACGTAGTCGAAGCTGCCGGTCTTGGCGTACAGAAAAATAATGGAGGCCAGCATGAAGGCGGAAGCGATCATGGTGAAGAGGAAGAACTTCACCGCCGCGTACACGCGCCGCTCGTGGCCGTACATGCCGATGATGAGCGCCATCGGGATGAGGGTGAATTCCCAGAAGTAGTAGAAGAGGAAAAGGTCGAGGGCGACGAAAACCCCGAGCAGCGCCGTTTCCAGGATAAGCATGAGGATGAAGAATTCCTTCACCCGCTCATGCACCGACTTCCAGGAGATGAGCACGCACAAGGGCGTAAGGAAGGTGGTGAGCACCACCAGCCACATAGAGATGCCGTCCACGCCCAGGTGGTAGCGAATGTTGGGCGTGGGAATCCAGGGAATGTTGATCTCAAACTGAAAGCCGGGCTGGTGGCGTGCGAAATAAGTGGGCAGGTGGAGCGAGAGCGCGAAGGTAATAAGCGAGACCAGCAGGGCAAACCACTTGATGTCGCGGTCGCGGCGGGGCAAAAACAGGAGCAGCACGGCTCCCGCCAGCGGGATAAAGGTGACCAGCGTCAGAATCCACGTATTCCAGAGCGAGCCGCTCATCGAACTCCCATCCAGATCATGTAGGAGATAGCCACCGCTGCCCCCACCGCGACCCAGGCGGCGTAGGAGCGAATGTTGCCGGACTGCATGTGGCGGAACTTGTCGGAGAGCGAGCGGGCGGTATCGGCGCTGTCATCGGCAGTGGCGTCAATGCCGGCGACGTCCACGCCGCGCCACAGCACCAGGGCCGAGCCCTTTACCAGCGGTGTGACAATCACGGCCTGGTAAATTTCGTCCACATAGAACTTGTCGCGCACCGTGTTGTAAAGCCAGCCGAGGCCGGCGGCGATTCGGTCAGGCAGGTCGCGCTTCTTGGAATAAAGCAGCCAGGCGAAAAAGAGGCCGAGGAAAGCCATGGCAATGGAAACGGCTGTGGCGACAAGTTCCGCACGCCTGGCGGCAGCCTCAGTACCAGCCTCGCTGGTTCCCGAGGGCAGCGTGCTGGCGGCGGTGGTGAACACCGG
>DATJFA010000005.1:0-17632 GCA_035496015.1 Terriglobales bacterium
GTTTTTTTTAGAGTTATGGGCACTGGTCGCATTTAAGTGTCCAATCGTACTAACATATTGCGATGGTAACTTTGAGGGAGCGCCCCAACTTCGCGGATCTGAGCGCCAAGCGCGAGTTCCTTGAAGAGCGCCTGCGCTCACTGGGCCGCACCCTGATTGCCTACTCCGGCGGCGTGGACTCCGCCTTCCTGGCTGATGCCGCCCGGCAAGTGCTGGGCGACAACATGCTGGCGGTGATCGCCGATTCCCCCAGCCTGGCTCGCTTTCAGTTGCAGGACGCAATAGCCTTCGCGCAGGAGCGGCAGATTCCTCTGGAAGTTGTAGCTACACAGGAACTGGAGCGCCCGGAGTACGCGCGCAACGACGCCAGCCGCTGTTTCCACTGCAAGGATGAGCTGTTTACGTTCATGGAGGAGTTTCGCCGGCGGCGCGAGTTCGAGTGCATCGCCTACGGAGTCAACACCGATGACCAGGGCGACTTCCGCCCCGGGCAGGAGGCGGCCCGGCGCCACCACGTGGCGGCGCCCCTGCTTGAGGCCGGTCTCGGTAAGCAGGAAATTCGTGAACTGGCGCGCTTGGCCGGGCTGCGCATCTGGGACAAGCCCGCTTCCGCCTGTCTCTCTTCACGCATTGAGTACGGACGCCCGGTCACCCGCGAGGCGCTGGCCGCGGTGGAGCAGGGCGAAGAGGCCTTGCGTGCCCTCGGCTTCCGCCAGTTCCGGGTGCGGCATCATGGGCAGATTGTCCGCATCGAAATTGCCCGCGAGGAACTGGGCCGCGCTCTCGACGCTGCCATGGCCGAGCAATTCACCCGCACGTTCAAAGCTCTGGGCTTTACGTATGTCACTCTGGACCTGGAAGGCTTCCGCTCCGGCTCCATGAACGCTGTGCTGCCGCTGGAGCAGGTCCGCCGCAGCAAGAGGGATCAGTAAAGGGCGCCGTACTTGGTGGCCACCCAGCGGCCATCTTTTTCCATGGCGGTAACCCACAGATCCTCGGGGTAGGTGCTTTGGCCGTCGCGCCGGGTTACATGGTAGTGGAGGATAACGAGCGGCGGTTCGTCTTCGCGATCGAACAGATTCCACGACACTAGCGGGTGCTGCTCTTCCGACTTGCAGATGAAGCCCGCATACTGGCGGCGATAATCCTTGAACCAGTCGGCTAGCTCTTCGCGGCACTTGCCTTCCTGCATCGCGTTCACCATCTCGTTGGCTGGCCGTTCCGGGGCGCGGTCACGAATGGGATTGAAGCGCACCTGCAAGGGGTAGCCGGAGAGCGGGTCTTTTTGCTCCGAGCGGGACAGAATGGGCGGCTGATTGGAGAGCCAGATCAGCATGCCAAAGGCATAGAGCACGAGAAATGCGCCCACGCCCAGCCCGATCCATTTTTTCTGAACGGCCATACTTCTGCAGGGAGTTTAGCGCCGATAGGGATGGGGTGGGTTGATGCGGAAGGTACAGGTACGTTGGTGCTAGAAAAGCCGCTGTTCTAGGTGGCTTTGGGGTGGCGATAAACTACTCTGATGATTCAGAAGGGGTAATGACAACGCGCAAAAGGGCATCCCGGAAGCATCCCGCGGGCAGTTCTGAGAAGACCCCGCCTAAATCCCGCAGACGCCGAAAGAAGAACAAGGGCGTGCGACAGCCCGCAAGCCTGGTTCAATTCTTCTCTCAGTCTCCGCTAGCAAAAACGGCAATCGATCTCGAACGGAAACCGGATTACGGCTCGGCAGTAAAACTGTGAGTGGATTCCGGTTGATTACCAAATTCTAAGGGAAAAAACGAAACGCACCCGAATTGGGTGCGTTCTCGCTAAAGCCCATTTTTGGAGACGAAGCAAGCTACGTCTCTACCGAAGGACCGCTAGGAAGTGGGTACCAGGTACTAGGTACTGGGTACTTCCTACTCCTTCTCTTCCCCACCACCGGCCGGCGGTTCGCCGCCGCCCTCTGCCTGCTGCTGTGCCTGAGCCTCTTCCATGGCCTTTTTGGCTTCGGCGGCGCGCTTGGCGCGGAGTTCGGCGCGCTTCTGGCGCTTTTCTTCCACTACCCGCTCCGCACCCAGCAGTTCGATGAAGGCCATTTCGGCGCCATCGCCCTTCTGCCAGCCGGTGCGCACTATTCGAAGGTAGCCGCCCTCGCGGTCGCCGAAGCGGGGCGAGAGGTCGAACAGCTTGTCCACCGCTTCGCGCGTCATTAGGTAAGCGCCGGCCTGGCGGCGCGCCGCCAGATCACCACGCTTGCCCAAGGTGATCATTTTCTCTACGTGTGGCCGCATGGCCTTGGCCTTCACCACCGTGGTTTCAATTCGCTCTTCCATGATGAGCGAAGTCACCAGGTTGCGCAGCAAGGCGCGCCGGTGGCTCGTGTTCCTGCCCAGTTTCCAGCCTGCTTTAAGGTGACGCATAAGATTCCCTTGATTGACGATTGAAGATTGACGATTGACGATTGCGGGTTTCAACTGCAGGCAATCGTCAATCGAAAATCATCCGTCGTAAATTCTCAGTAACTTTGTCCTTCTCCGAAACTAGGCGACCCCAAAGCGGGCGCCGGCTGCGGCGGAGCGCCGGGCACAGCATTGCCGTGCTCGTCAATCTTCATGCCCAGGCTCAAGCCCATCGAAGCCAGGATTTCCTTGATTTCGTTGAGCGACTTGCGGCCGAAGTTCTTGGTCTTCAGCATCTCGGCCTCAGTCTTCTGCACCAGTTCGCCGATGGTCTGGATGTTGGCGTTCTTCAGGCAGTTGTAGCTGCGCACGGAAAGCTCCAGCTCTTCGACCGAGCGGTTCAGGTTTTCGTTGCGGATCTCCGGCTTCCGCTCTTCGGAACTGGTAATGGTCTCCATCTCCTCCTCGAAGTTGATGAAGATATTCATGTGATCTTTGAGCAGCTTGGCTGCCAGACCGATGGCATCGGCGGGCAGCACGGAGCCGTTGGTCCACACTTCGAGGGTGAGCTTGTCGTAGTCGGTGATCTGACCCAGGCGGGCGGCCTCCACCGTGTAATTAACCTTGCGCACCGGTGAGTGCACCGAGTCTATGGGGATGAAACCGATGCCCAGGTCTTCATCGAAGTTCTTATCGGCCGCCACGTAGCCGCGGCCGCGCTTGAGCCGCATCTCCATGTCCAGCTTTCCGCCCTCGCTGATGGTGGCCAGGTAAACTTCCTTGTCCAGCACCTCAACGTCGGCGTCGGCCTCGATCATGCCGGAGGTGACCACGCCGGGCTGGTCAGCGCGCAGGTAGATAGCCTTTGGCCCTTCGCCGTTGAGCTTAAAGGGCACCTGCTTGAGGTTCAGGATAATGTCGGTGGCATCTTCCACGACGCCAGGAATGGACTGGAACTCGTGCAGCACGCCTTCGATTTTGACCGCGGTGACTGCGGCGCCCTCAATGGAGGACAGCAGCACGCGGCGCAAGGCGTTGCCGATGGTGGTGCCGAAGCCCCGCTCAAAGGGCTGCGCCCAGAACATTCCGTACTTGTCTGTGAGGCCTTCGGTGTCAACCGCCAGCCGTTTTGGTTTTTGAAAACCTTTCCAAAGCATTTGCGTTCTCTCCTCTTCGGCCATGCTGCTCAATTTCGGCTTGCCGGCTGGCCCACAGCCGGCTCCAGCGCCGAAAAAGGCCGATCTGGCACGAAATTTAATGGGCCGAAAAACCCGGCAATCAGCACTCAGCTTTCAGCCAGTGTGACTGCATTGCCGCCCACCGCCGACTACTTCGAATAAAGTTCGACGATCAGCTGCTCATTGACCGGCAGGTTGATGTCTTCCCGCTTGGGCAGGTTGACCACCTTGCCTTTCAGTGTCTCGCGATTCACTTCCAGCCAGCCCGGAGCGGCCTGATGCGCCGTGTATTCCATGGCCTGCTGAATAATGGGCAGCGTGCGGCTCTTTTCGCGAATGGCAATTTCATCCCCGGCCTTGACCTCGTAGGACGGGATATTGACCTTCCGGCCATTCACTTCGACGTGGCCGTGGCGCACGAATTGACGCGCCTGCCGCCTGGCCACCGCGAATCCCATGCGGTAAACGATGTTGTCCAGCCGCCGCTCCAGTTGCTGCAGCAAAAGCTCGCCGGTGACGCCGGGCTTGCGCGCCGCAAATTCGAAGTAGTTGCGGAACTGTTGTTCCTGGACGAAGTAGATGCGCTTCGCCTTTTGCTTTTCACGAAGCTGCAGACCGTAGCCGACGACCTTGGCCTTGCGGTCCTTGCCGTGCTGCCCGGGCGCGAAGTTGCGTTTTTCTATGGGACACTTTTCACTGAAGCATTTCGCCCCCTTGAGGAACAACTTCATGCCCTCGCGGCGGCACAAACGACATACTGGTCCTTTATAGCGTGCCAATTTTCTTCTCCTTTGATCATCGGTTTACGGGCATGGCGTGCCGGTCGTCCCGATGGAATTTTCATGTTTCAGAGTTTCAAGGTTTCAAAGTTTCAATGATTCCGGCAACTCGGCCTGGAAACCTTGAAACCTGCGAAACATTGAAACCTGGCAAACCAAAGATCTTCAGCGCAGTTCCCGAGGCTACACCCGCCTTCTCTTTGGCGGCCTGCAGCCGTTGTGCGGAATCGGCGTAACGTCCTTGATCTGGCGCACCTCGATACCGGCGGCAGCCAGGGCGCGAATCGCCGATTCGCGGCCCGAACCCGGTCCGCTGACCCGCACCTCCACGCTGCGTACCCCGTGATCGCGCGCCTGGTTGGCGGCGTTCATGGCCGCCTGCTGCGCGGCAAAGGGAGTGCCCTTGCGCGAGCCGCGGAACCCCAGCGATCCCGAACTCTTCCACGAGAGCACGTTGCCCTGCGTGTCGGAGATGGTCACGATGGTGTTGTTGAACGACGCCTGGATGTGCGCCACGCCGTGCGGGACGTGCTTGCGCTCCTTGCGCTTGAACTGCTTCTTCTTGCCTTTTTTCTCCGGCGCCGCTGGGGCTCCGGCCGCGGGTGCAGTTGGTTTTGCCATAGTTTTATGTCTTCGCCGTAGATTTCTTCTTCTGTGCCACTGTGCCCTTGCGCGGGCCCTTGCGGGTGCGCGCGTTGGTATGCGTCCGCTGTCCGCGCACGGGAAGGTTGCGACGATGGCGGAAGCCACGATAGGAGCCGATTTCGATCAGCCGCTTGATGTGCATGGCGGTGTCTTTGCGCAGGTCGCCTTCGACCCCGCCTTCGGTCTCGATGACGTGGCGAATGCGGTTGACCTCATCCTCGTTCAGGTCCTGCACCTTCTTCGCCCCATCCACCTTGGCCTGCTCCACGATGCTCTGCGCGCGGGAGTGGCCGATGCCGTAAATGTAAGTCAGCGCAATCGCGGTATGCTTGTTGCGCGGTAGGTCAACGCCTGCTATGCGTGCCATGAATACTCCTGCTAGCCTTGCCTCTGTTTATGTTTCGAGTTCTCGCAAATCACCCGCACCACGCCTTTGCGGCGGATGATTTTGCACTTATCGCAAATTTTCTTTACCGATGCGCGTACCTTCATATCAGTTCTCAGTTGCCAATCAAAACCATTGTGGCCCGGCGCCCTCGCTACCGAGATCCTTCGCGCTTCGCGCTCAGGATGGCGCCGGCGAACTCCCGCGGCACTCACGCCCGCGAGATCCTTCGCTATGCTCAGGATGAGGGCGCGAGGCTCAGACGCCTCGCAAGCGCCCTCACTTATATCTGTACACGATGCGGCCGCGGGTCAGGTCGTAAGGAGAAAGCTCCACGGCCACCTTATCCCCCGGCAGAATACGGATAAAGTTCTTCCGCATCTTGCCCGAAACATGCGCCAGCACCTGGTGCTTGTTTTCCAGTTCGACCCGAAACATCGCGTTGGGCAACGGTTCAATCACCGTCGCCATTACCTCGATCGCGTCTTCCTTACTCATTCACACTCGTCATAAGTACCCAGTACCCACTTTCCAGTACCCAGTACCGAATCTGTTTGGTCCTGATGCGCACTCGCTGCGCCTACTCGGTCAAAATCAAAGGCCCGTTTTTCGTGACCGCCACGCAGTGTTCGAAGTGGGCGCTATAGCTGCCATCTTCGGTCACCGCTGTCCAGTTGTCGTTCAGCAGTCGGGCACCTGGCTTGCCCGCATTGACCATCGGTTCGATGGCCAGCACCATGCCTTCTTCCAGCCGTGCCCCGTGTCCGCGCACGCCAAAATTGGGCACCTGCGGTTCCTCGTGCAACTGGCGGCCGATGCCGTGGCCCACGAATTCCCGAACCACGCTGAAGCCGTTGGCCTCCACGTATTCCTGCACCGCCGCTCCTACGTCGCCCACCGAGTTGCCCAGCTTCGCCGCCTCGATCCCGCGATAGAGCGATTCCCGCGTCACATCGAGCAGGCGCTGCAGTTCCGGCGTGGTCCCGCCACCCGCGGGCACCGTGATGGCGGCATCGGCGTAATAACCATCCACCACCACGCCGCAATCAATGGAAACAATATCGCCCGCCTTCAGTACCCGCCGGTGGGACGGGATCCCGTGCACAATTTCCTGATTCACCGACGTGCACAGCACACAGGGATAGTCGCGATAGCCCTTAAATGCCGGCCGGGCCCCCAATTCCCTGATTTTCTTCTCCGCCGCCCGCTCCAGATCCATAGTGCTGGCGCCGGGAACAGCGACCTCGCGCACCGTGTCCAGAACCTGGCGCAGAATGCGCCCGCTATGCCGCATTTTCTCGATCTCAGCCTGCGACTTGCACACGATGGCCATTCCTAGGCCCCCCCGGACTGCGTGCCCACGGGGGCGTTTCTTAAACGTTCAATTGCTTTGGCCACCTGGTGAGTGACGTCCTCCACATCCTGGTCGCCTTTTATATGTACCAAACGCCCGCTGCGCCGATAGTACGCGGCCAGAGGTCGGGTTTGTAAGTCATAGGCCCGCAGGCGTTCTTCGACCACTTCCCGCCGATCATCGTTGCGGATAACCAGCTTGGAGCCGTCCACGTCACACACATCCGGCACCCGAGTGGGCTGCGTGTGGATGTTGTAGATACGACCGCAGGTGGGGCAAGAGCGACGTCCCGAAAGCCTGTGCAAAAGAATATTGTAATCTACGTCGAACTGCACCACAACCGGGGGGTCGCACGGTCTCTGATTGTCAAAGAGCTTTCCTGCCAGAAAACGGTCCAACCACTGCGCCTGCACCACCGTCCGCGGGAAACCATCCAGTATGAAGCCGCGCGCGCAGTCTTTCTTTACCAGTCGCTCGCCCACCATCTGGTTGACCAAGTCGTCTGGGACCAATTCGCCGCGCGCCATCATGGCCTTGGCTTTGCGGCCCAACTCCGTGTCCCGAGCCACGTTGTCCCGCAGGATGTCGCCGGTGGAGATCTGCGGAATCCCATAACGTTGGGCGATCAGCTTTGCCTGCGTGCCCTTGCCTGCGCCGGGCGGACCGAGCAGAATGATCGGGCCCACATTGTGCGCCGTTGCGTCCGCCATCGCGTGGTTCGTACCTTTTTGCTGCGGCCGCGCGCCCGATGCGACCGGAAAATTAGTTCGTTGCTAGGCCCAGGTGCGGCGGCCGCGGATGCGGCTGCGCGGACTGAAGCCTTCGTAATGGCGCATGATGAGCTGCGCCTCAATCTGGGTCACCGTATCCATGGCCACACCCACCACGATCAGCAGCGAGGTGCCGCCAAAGTAAAAGCTCACGCCTAAGCCGTTCGTCACCCACGTGGGTAATCGTTCAAAGAACGCGCCCAGGGCGCCCGGCAGGTGGTTCAGGTGAATACCGGCAATCATCCACTCGGGCAAGAAGGAGATGATGATCAGGTATAGAGCACCTACTAAGGTGATTCGGGTAAGGCTTTCGTTGATGTAGTCGGCGGTGCGCCGTCCGGGCCGGATGCCGGGAATAAATCCGCCGTACTTCCGCATGTTGTCGGCAACCTCATTAGGGTTGAAAACAATGGATACGTAGAAGTAGGCAAAGAAAATAATTCCCACCGCGTAAAGCAGCGTATAGAGCGGCTCGCCCCAACCCAGGGCGCGGATCAATCCGCCAAAATAGCGGTTGTTCTGAAACGCAAAGCCCGCGGTCTGCGGCAAAGTCAGAATGGAGGAGGCAAAAATCACCGGCATAACCCCGCCGGCGTTAACCCGCAGCGGCAGGTGGGTGGATTGCCCGCCCATAATTTTGCGTCCGACCACTCGCTTGGCGTACTGCACGGGAATGCGCCGCTCCGAACGCTCCACGAACACGATAAAAGCCACTACCGCCAACATCAGCACAACCAGCAGCGCCATAGCGGGAGCGGTAAAGGTGCCCCATGCGTCGGTGCGGGCTTTGTCAATCAGGTCTACCACGCCGCGGGGCAAGCCAACCACGATCCCGGCAAAGATCAGGATGGACATGCCATTGCCGATGCCGCGTTCGGAAATCTGCTCGCCCAGCCACATTACGAACACGCTGCCCGCGGTCAGGGTCAGCATGGTCATCAGCACGAAGCCGATTCCGGGATTGTTCACGAAAGCGGTGCCGCCCGATACCGTCGAACGCTCCAGAGTGATGGCGATGCCCAGTGACTGCACCGCGCTCAGACCCAGGGTCATGTAGCGGGTCCACTGCGTGATTTTCTTCCGCCCCAGCTCGCCTTCCTTCTGCAATTTGGCCAGCGGCTCGTAAACTACCGTCAGCAGCTGCAAAATGATGGACGCGGTGATGTAGGGCATGATGCCCAGGGCGAATACGGTCAGGCGGCGCAATTGCCCGCCGCTGAACAGGTCCACGAACCCGAGAAACGTGCCCTGGTTCTGCTGGAAGAACTGCTGCAGCAGGTCGGCGTTGATGCCCGGCGTAGGAATGTGCCCGCCCAGGCGGTAAACCGCCAGCATGGCTAACGTGAAGAGGATCCGTTTCCGCAGGTCGGGAATACGGAATACGTTGGCAAACTTCTCAAGCATTTACTGAAGAACCTCCACCTTCCCGCCGGCCTTGGTGATTTTCTCCTGCGCCGACTTGGAAAACTTGTGTGCCTGCACGGTGAGCGCGGAGCTGACTTCGCCTTCGCCCAGGATTTTCACCAGTTGCTCGGCCCGCTTGATGAGTCCTGCCTTCACCAGCACATCCGGCGTAATGGTGCTCTCGCCCAGGCCGGCCAGCTTTTCCAGGTTCACCACCGCGTACTCCTGGCGGAAGATGTTGGTGAAGCCGCGCTTGGGCAGACGCCGGTGCAGCGGCATCTGGCCGCCTTCGAAACCGCGCATCAGGCGCGAACCGGAGCGCGACCGCTGGCCTTTGTTGCCGCGCGTGGCGGTCTTGCCCATGCCTGAGCCCATGCCGCGGCCCACGCGCTTGCGCTTTTCGCTCGCCTTGCGCGGCGCCCTGATAGTGGAAAGATTGGTTGCCATAATCTTATTCTCTCAAATCACTCTACTGAACTACTTTCACCAGGTGCGGCACCTTGCCTACCATGCCGCGGATGGCGGGCGTGTCCTCCCGCTCAATCACCTGGTTCAGCCGGGTGAAGCCCAGGCCGCGCACCACTTTCTTGTGCTTCTTCGGAGTGCAAATCGCCGACCGCACCCACTTAAGCTGAATCTTCCCCGTCGTCTTCTTCTTTTCCGCCGTCATCGCCTACAGTTCCTCCACTGCTTTGCCGCGCAACGCCGCCACGGCATCCCGATTTTTCAGCTTGCGCAGAGCATCGAAGGTGGCCTTGACCACGTTGTGCGGGTTGGTCGTGCCAATGGACTTAGTGAGCACGTTCTGCACACCCGCCGAAGTCATCACCGCGCGCACCGCTCCGCCGGCAATCACTCCCGTGCCTTCCGGCGCCGGCTTCAGCAGCACCATGCCGGAACCGAAACGCCCCAGCACGCTGTGCGGGATAGTGGTCTGCCGCAGGTTCACCCGCATCAGGTTCTTCTTGGCCGCCTCGATCCCCTTGCGGATCGCCTGCGGAACTTCTTTGGCTTTGCCGGAACCATACCCCACCACCGCCGCCGTGGGATCGCCCACCACCACCAGCGCAGCGAAGGAAAGATTCTTGCCGCCCTTCACCACTTTGGTGACACGGTTGATGGAGACCACCTGGTCCTTGAGTTGGTACTGGCCTGGATCAAGCTTCTTAATCACTGTTGGCATTCTGGACTCGCTTCATGAGTTCCTTTGTGGCGCGGGCGCCCTCGCCCGCGGCCGTTAAAATTGCAATCCCGCTTCCCGCGCGGCATCGGCCAGCGCCTTAATGCGCCCGTGATAGAGATAGCCACCGCGGTCGAAGACCACCTGCTTAATGCCTTTCTCCTTCGCCCGCTGAGCCACCTTCTTGCCCACTTCCTTGGCTGCGGCCACGTTGCCGCCAGTCTTGCGCTCGCCCTTCTTGCCCTCGGCGGAACTGGCAAACACCAGCGTCTTGCCCTGCAGGTCGTCCACCACTTGTACGTAAATGTGGTTCAGCGACCGGTAAATGTTCAGCCGCGGCCGTTCTTGCGTTCCCAGCATGTTCTTGCGGATGCGCTGGTGAACCCTCTGCCGTGTTTCGTTTTTCGATGCTCGCGTCAGCATGGTCTCAAGTCCTTACCCCGGGTTTCTGTACCGGGCAGCCGGGCTCCGTCGGAGTTTTTCGGCCCTAATTCAAACTACTCAATCACCAAATTACTCAATTTCCTAGATCCTTCGCTTCGCTCAGGATGATCGCCGCGGACTCAGATGCCCGCAGGCAATCATTTCGCTCCTGTCTTTCCAACCTTCTTCTTCAAACGTTCGCCGACATAGCGCACGCCCTTGTTCTTATACGGGTCAGGCGGACGCAGACCGCGCATCTCGGCGGCCACCTGCCCCACCTTCTGGCGATCAATGCCGCTGACGGTCAGCCGCGTCTGCTTGGGATCAATGGCTACGGTCACCCCGGAGGGCAGAGGATATTCGATGGGGTGGGAGTAGCCCAGGCTGAACACCACCGTTTCTTTGCCCTTGAGTTCGGCGCGATAGCCGATACCCACAATTTCCAGTTCTCGAGTCCAGCCCTTGGTCACACCCTCGACCGCGTTGTTGACCAGGGCGCGCGCCAGCCCATGCAGCGCTGCCTGGTTGTCGTTTTCGCGCTCCGCCACCAGGTGCCCGTCCTTCTGGTCCATCTTGATGCCCCGCGGCAGGTGCGTTTCCAGCTTGCCTTTCGGCCCCTGCACGGCCACCACGTTCCCCTCGATATTGACTTTCACTTCCTTGGGGATGGCGATTGGTTTTCTTCCAATTCTCGACATATTGAGATTCTCTAGGTCCTAGCTATGTTTCACCAAACCTCGCACAGTATCTCGCCGCCCACGCCTTCCTTGCGCGCCTGGCGTCCGGTCATGACTCCGCGCGGCGTGGTCAAAATATTGATTCCCATGCCGCCGAGCACGCGCGGAATTTCGCTGCGCCGCACGTAAACCCGGCAACCCGGCTTGGACACTCGTTCCAGGTTGGAAATCGCAGCCTCGTCATGGTTGCTGTACTTCAGGTAAATCCGCAGCACCTTGTGCCCTTCTTCCTCCACCGCCTTGAAATTGGCGATATAGCCCTCTTCCTTGAGAATGCGGGCAATCTCCAGCTTCAGCTTGGAGGCGGGCACATCCACTTTCTGGTGCCGCGCGCGGATGGCATTGCGAATCCGCGTGAGTAAATCCGCGACCGGGTCGGTCAACCTCATCTTCTTGCTTCTCCTTAAAATCGTCGCCCGTTTGCTCCGCTCGGCGGAGAACCTGCTGCGGCGACGGACTCTTTGAACCCAGGTTTCAAGGTTTCGAAGGTTTCAAGGTTTCAATCTGCTGCGATGAAACTCTGAAACCTGCGAAACCTTGAAACCTTTCTCGCTCTACCAGGACGATTTCGAAACGCCGGGAATCTCCCCGCGCAGCGCCAGCCCCCGGAAACACAAACGGCAAATGCCGAATTTGCGCAGGTAGGCACGCGGGCGTCCGCACAACTTGCAGCGGTTGTGCTGGCGCGTCGAAAACTTTGGTTTCTTGTTTACGTCCTTAACGTACTTTGCAGTTGTCGCCATAAACCCCTTTTACATTTGTAATTTGGCAATTTGTAATTGGTAATTTGCCCATGACCTCGGTGCTACCAACCAAAAATTACAAATTACAAAATTACTAAATCACTCAATCCCTTCAGGCCCGGAACGGCATACCCAGGTGCCGCAGCAGGGCGCGCGCCTGGTCATCGGAACCAGCGGTGGTCACAATGGTGACGTTCATGCCCTTTAACTTGTCCACCTTGGAATAATCAATCTCCGGAAAAATCAGCTGATCGCGCAGCCCCAATGTGTAGTTCCCCCGCCCGTCAAATGACTTGGTGGAAACGCCCCGGAAGTCGCGCACGCGCGGCAGCGCCACGTTGATCAACCGGTCCAGGAACTCGTACATGCGGTCGCCGCGCAGTGTCACCATGGCGCCGATGGGCATGCCCGCGCGCACCTTAAAAGCGGCGATGGATTTCTTCGCCTTGGTGACCACCGGCTTCTGGCCCGTAATCTGCGCCAGGTCATTGGACAAGGGATCGAGCAGCTTGGCGTTTTGCGTGGCTTCGCCCAGCCCCATGTTGACCACCACCTTGTGCAGGCGAGGCGCGGCCATGGGATTCTTCAGCTCGAATTCCTTCATCAGCGCGGGTTTGATCTCCTGTTCGAAGCGTATTCGCAGGCGAGCCGGTTCCTTGCCCCGCGCCTTGGCTTCCTGCCGCTGTTCCGGCTTGGCTTCCGCAGCTTCCGTCTTTTTTGGTGGTTTCGCCATTTTTCTACTTCGTTTCTCTCACGGTTTCGGGAAACCGGCACTTAGCCATTAGCACTTGGCATTTAGCTGGTCGAGCCCGGTTCGTGAAATCCTCAATTTACAAATTACAATTTACTCAATTACAGATTTGCGAGATCCTTCGCTGCGCTCAGGATGATCGCTGCGGGCTCCCGCTTCGCTGACGCCCGCAAAGCGCGATCACTTCTCCAGCGTCGTACCGCACTTCTTACACACTCGCACGTTGCGGTCGCCGCGCATTTCGTGACCCACGCGCACCGGGCCGCAGCTGGCGCACACCAGCATCACATTGGAAATCGAAATCGGCGCTTCCTGGTCGGCAATGCCGCCCTGGATGTTGGCCTGCGGGTTGGGACGCACGTGCTTCTTCATCATCATCACGTGCTCCACCAGGATCTTGCCTTCATCCGGCAGCACGCGCAAAACCCGGCCCTGCTTGCCCCGGTCGCGCCCCTTAATCACCTTCACGGTGTCGTTGTGGCGGATGTCTACTCGCTTGTGTGCCGTTGTCGCATGGTTCATTGCTAATATCCTTAAATTGTCCCAAACCGAATGTTTGAAACTTTGAAACCTTGAAACCTGTCCTACAGCACTTCCGGCGCCAGCGAAACGATCTTCAAAAACCGCTTTTCGCGCAGTTCGCGCGCTACCGGCCCGAACACGCGCGTGCCTACGGGCTCGCCGGCCTCATTAATCAGCACCGCAGCGTTCTGGTCGAAGCGAATGTAAGTGCCGTCGCGCCGCCGATGCTCTTTGCGCGTGCGCACAATCACTGCCTTGACCACCGTGCCCTTCTTAACCTGCCCGTCCGGCGAGGCTTCCTTCACGCTGGCGGTCACCACGTCGCCCAGGTGGGCCCGCAGCCCGGTGCCGCCGCCCAGCGGCAGAATCATCTGCAGCTTGCGCGCGCCGGAGTTGTCGGCCACGTCGAGCATGGTTCTCATCATCACTGCCATAGTCGAAGCTCCTTGCTGCTGCCGGATGCCGGCAAGTGTCAGCTGGCCTGCGCCTCCGGCTCCGTCGTCTCGGCCACCAGTGCCGCCTTGCGGATTACTTCCTTCAGCCGCCACCGCTTCAGTTTTGAAAGCGGCCGCGTCTCCTCAATTTCCACAAAATCACCCACGTGAGCCGTGTTCTTCTCGTCGTGCGCGTAGAACTTCTTGGAACGCGACATCACCCGCCGGTACAAACGGTGGGGGAAGGTGCGCGTGGCCTCCACTACGATGGTCTTGTTCATCTTGGTGGAAACCACCTTGCCGATTACTGTTTTGCGCCGCGAGCCCGTGGCAGCGGCTGGTGCTGTGCTTTCCGCCATTTACTTAGTCTCCGCCTGCGCCGCTAGCTCCTGCTGGCGCAGTATCGTCTTCACCCGCGCGATGTCCCGGCGCAGGGCGCGAATTTTCTTCAAACTTTCGGTCTGGCCCATCTGCAGTTGGAAGCGCAGCCGGAAAAGCTGGTCGGTCAGCTCCCGCTCCTGGTGCTTCAGCTCCACATCGGTCAGGTTGCGAATTTTTTCTGCCTTCATAAAATCAGTTCTCAGTTCCCGGTTCTCAGTTCTCAGCAGACAATTTAAGGGCTGAGGGCTGACAACTCTCAATGTGCGATCGCGCGTGACACCAGCATCGTCCGCAGTGGCAGTTTGTGCGAGGCCAGGCGCATCGCCTCTGCCGCGTCCTGCGGGGTCACGCCTTCCATCTCGAACAGGATTCGTCCCGGCCGCACCACCGCCACCCAATGATCGGGCGCCCCTTTGCCTTTGCCCATACGGGTTTCAGCCGGCTTCTTGGTGACCGGCTTGTCGGGAAAGAGACGAATCCAGATCTTTCCGCCGCGCTTGATGAACCGCGTCATGGCTACGCGGCTGGCCTCGATTTGCCGGTCCGTGATCCAGCCCGGCTCCAGCACCTTCAGCCCGTAATCCCCGAAAGCCAACTCCGAGCCGCGCCATGCCTTCCCCGTCATGCGCCCGCGCTGCTGCTTGCGGTACTTAACTTTTTTTGGCATCAACATAAAACAGTTCTCGGTTCTCAGTTCTCAGTTGTGGCTTGTGAACCGGGTCAGCGATTCCTCTCTGACCACTGGCCACTGACCACTAAAACGTGCCCGGCGCGGCGACGCCCTGCTGCTGATCGCGTCGTTTCTCTTTCAGAATCTCGCCGCGATAAATCCAGCACTTCACGCCGATCACGCCATAGGTCGTTTTGGCTTCGGCGAAGCCGTAATCAATGTCGGCGCGCAGCGTGTGCAGCGGCAGCCGTCCCTGCAGGTACCACTCTGAGCGCGCGATTTCATTGCCGTTCAAACGCCCGCTCACCCGCACCTTGATTCCCTTGCAGCCGAAGCGCAGCGCCGAGTCCACTGCCTTGCGCATGGCGCGCCGGAAGCCCACGCGCTTTTCCAATTGCAAGGCGATAGATTCGCCTACCAGTTGCGCATCCAGTTCCGGCTTATGAACTTCCTGGATATCAATGTAAACGTCGCGATTGGTGCGCTTCTGCACGTCCTGCTTCAGCTTGTCAATTTCCGCGCCCTTGCGGCCGATGATGATTCCCGGCCGCGCCGTGCGGATGATGATGCGCAGCTTGTTGCCCGGGCGCTCGATGTCGATCGAGCTCACGCCCGCCGACTTCAGCTTTTCCTTCAGCTCTTCCTTCAGCTTCACGTCTTCCTGCAGCAGTTTGTCGTAGTCGCGCTCCATGAACCAGCGCGACTTCCAGGGCTTGGTGTAGCCCAGACGAAAACCATAGGGATGGACTTTTTGTCCCATAACGCTCCTTAACTCTTCGCCTTCGCGGGCTTCTTCTTGCCCGCTTTCTTGCCCGCTGCTTTTCTGGCGACCGCCTTCTTCCGTGGCTTGCCTGCGGTCTTGCCTTTGGCCGTCTTCGCCGCCGTCTTTTCCTCTTCTTCGCCGACTACGGTCGCCGCGCTTTCCTCGCCTGCGCGGCGGCGTTCCGCCAGCGCAACTTCAATGTGCGCCATGCGCCGCTGGTAGCGGTACGCCCGGCCCATGGGGGCGGGGCGAATACGCTTCATGCGCGGCCCGTCATTGGCCACGGCGCGCAGCACGTAGAGGTTATCCACGTCCACATCCAGGCCTTTTTCGGTGCTCAGGTAATTGGCGTTTTCCAGCGCCGAGCGCACCAGTTTCTCCACCGTTTCCGCCACCCGCTTCTTGGTGAAGGCCAGCGTGTTGAGCGCGTCCTCCACCCGCCGCCCCTTGATCAGGTCCAGCACCAGGCGCGCCTTCTGTGGCGAAACCCGCATGTACCGTGCTTCCGCTCTGAATTCCATGTTGTCTTCTCTTTACGCCTTCGGCGCCGGCGCTGCCGGGGCCCCGCCCGCCGGAGCCGCCGGAACCGGTGCTCCTGGTCCGCCAGGAACGCCTGCCGGACGTGCCGCCACTTCCGCCGCCGCCTTCATCGAGTGGCCCTTGAATGAGCGGGTGAAGCTGAACTCGCCCAGCTTGTGCCCCACCATGTTCTCGGTCACGTACACGGGGATGAACTTCTTGCCGTTGTGCACCGCGATGGTGTGGCCCACCATCTCGGGCACAATAGTCGAGCGCCGCGACCAGGTGCGCAGCACCTTTTTGTCGTTGCGCGCGTTCATCTCCTCCACCCGCCGCAGCAGGTAGCCGTCTACAAACGGTCCCTTTTTTTGTGAACGCATAAGTCAGTTCTCGCTTTTCAGATCCTTCGCTTCGCTCAGGATGACGGCTGCGGGCTCCCGCTTTGCTCACGCCCGCAAACCGCCGTCACTTCGGGCGGTTAACGATAAACTTGTCCGTCCGTTTGTTGTTCCGCGTTTTATAACCACGCGTCGGCTGGCCCCACGGAGTTACCGGGTGCCGCCCGCCGCTGGTCTTGCCTTCACCGCCGCCATGCGGATGGTCCACTGGATTCATGGACACACCGCGGTTGGTCGGCCGCCGGCCCAGCCAGCGCGTCCGGCCCGCCTTGCCGATGGCCACATTCTCGTGGTCCAGGTTGCCCACCTGCCCGATGGTCGCCATGCAGTCCAGCAGCACTTTGCGGGTTTCGCCCGAAGGCAGCTTCACCAGCGCGTAATCGCCTTCCTTGGCTACCAGTTGCGCCGAACCGCCGGCGGAGCGCACCATCTGCGCGCCTTTGCCCGGCCGCAACTCGACGTTGTGGATCGTGGTGCCGGGCGGGATATTGCGCAGCGGCAGCGCGTTCCCCACCAGGATGTCGGCCTCAGGCCCGCTCACGATCTTCTGCCCCACATTCAGTCCCAGCGGGTGCAGGATGTATCGCTTCTCGCCATCGGCGTAGGCCAGCAGGGCCAGCCGCGCCGAGCGGTTGGGATCATAGTCAATGGACACGACTGTTGCGGGCACGCCCACTTTCTCACGCTTGAAGTCCACCAGCCGCAACTTGCGCTTGTGCCCGCCACCACGGTGCCAGATGGTAATGTCACCGCGGTTGCGCCGCCCGCTTGTACGCTGCTTGGGCTCGGTCAGCGGCTTGTGCGGACGGTCGCTGGTCAGTTCTTCATTCACCAGCTTGGTCTGGAACCGCAACGTCGGGGTGACCGGTCTGTATGTCTTGATCGCCATAAATTCAGCCTTTAGCTTCTGACCACTGGCCGCTGGCCAGTGATCACTGCTCTTACAGGTTCTGTGCGTACTCCGGCATCTTCTCGCCGGACTTCAGCTTCACGTACGCCTTCTTCCAATCGGGACGAAAGCCGGTAAACTTCCCCCGCCGCCGTTCTTTGCCCAGGAAGTTGGAGGTTCGCACCGAATCCACTTTCACCTTAAAAATCGTCTGCACTGCTTCCTTGATCTCGGTCTTGGTTGCGGTGGGCGCCACCTGGAAAACCAGCGTGGACTGTGTTTCCTTAATGCCCAGGCCCTTCTCCGTGATGATGGGGCGCCGG
>DATJFA010000006.1:0-14259 GCA_035496015.1 Terriglobales bacterium
GGAATAGGGGCTGTTCGTATTGTCGGCCGCGATGTAGGGCTTATCTTCGAAGGGAATGCCCGGCTGGGTGGCGTGCTCGATCACCGGGATAGCGTTCTCCTCCCAGGTCTTGCCGCCATCCAGCGAGCGCTTAATGAAGATGCCATTGCGGGTGGCGTTGTGGCCCCAGTAGTTGGCGGTGCCCAGCTTGTCGAAGGCGATGTAGCACAAGATGGCATGACCCTGGGCATCATAGGTGACGGAAACGTCGCCCGAAATTTTGTAATCCTTGGGAGCTACAGGCGAGGCCAAGCGCCAGCTGTCGCCGCTATCTTCGGAGTAGGCGATGTGGGCGGGCACTTGGTAGGCGGCGACCACCTGCCGCGGATTGCGCGGGTTCACCGCGATGGAAGGCTCATTGAAGTAGCCGGCTTCCGCCGTCACGGTGATTACATGCGCTCCCGGCGCTGGTGGGAGCTGTTGTGCGGCAACGGAGACTGCGAATAGTAAGGGGAGGAGAGCCGGGGCCGCGCAGCGTGTGATCATGTGCGCCGATTATATTCGGTGCCCATTCCCTGGCATTCGCAAAGTCTTCCGTAGCGCCGGCATCTTGCCGGCTGTCGCCGAGGCGTCTCGCCTCCGCACGCGCGAGCGGGACGCTCGCGCGGACAGCCGCCGGGACGGCGGCGCTACGGCCATCAGATACCCGCCTATATTGGGAGAGACGATGGCCAGACGTTGCGCGCAACGTCTCTACCGAAACGTATCTTCGTCCCCATTTCTTGCACAACCGTAGAGACGTAACTTGTTACGTCTGGTCAGTGAGGGCCCGGTATCGGTAATTTGGTAATTTGTAATTGACCGCAGCCGCCTTAAATTGCAAATTACGGAATTACAAATCGGAGGAGCCATGGCCACCACCGGAATGCCCACTGCCATCATTGACCACCGCATGGTGTCAACCGCGTTCGAGCTGGAAGGTTACCGCGTAGTGCGCAACCTGGGCGTGGTGCGCGGCATTGTCGTGCGTTCGCGTTCTGTCATAGGAACAATTGGCGCCAGCCTGCAGACCTTGGTCGGCGGCAATATCACCCTGCTGACTAATTTGTGCGAGAAGACGCGGTCGGAGTCTTTCGATCTCATGCTGGAGCACGCCGCCCAGTTGGGCGCCAACGCGGTAGTGGGCGCATGCTACGACGCCACCGAGATCATGCAGGGCGTGACCGAAGTGCTGGCCTATGGGACCGCGGTGGTGGTGGAGAAGCTACATTCGTAAGCCGGGGGTCAGGAGTCAGGAGTCGGGAGTAAGCGGGGCGACAGCATTCCAACTAACGGCGGTTGAAAGCTGGGCCAAATCAGCCCGGAAGGGCGACATAGTAAAGCCCAGGACGGCAGTCCCGGAAAGCGCGCACCCACCGACAGAGTTCCGTAGGAACGGCACAGCTGGTGAAAGGAAGGTCGCATGAATCTAACCAATCATCAATTCCGCCTTGCAGCCCGTCCCGTGGGCATGCCCAAAGGCAGCGACTGGAACTACACGGAAGAGCCGGTGCGCCAGCCTGGCAACGGCGAGTTCCTGGTCAAGGTCCTGCAGATTTCTCTCGATCCTGCCATGCGCGGGTGGGTGAACGCCACGCGTTCCTACATTCAGCCGGTGGGCATCGGTGAGGTGATGCGCGCTTTGGCTGCTGGCCGCGTAATCGAGTCGAAGAACTCAAACTTTGCGGCCGGAGATCACGTTTACGGCATGTTCGGTGTGCAGGAGTATGCCCTCTCCAACGGCCAGGGAGTGAACAAGATAGACACCCGGGTGGCGCCTCTGCCTAAATACCTGAGTGTCCTCGGCATGCCCGGCATGACCGCCTACTTCGGCTTCCTCGACACCGGCGCGCCGCAGCCGGGCAACACCGTGGTAGTTTCCGCCGCCTCCGGAGCGGTGGGTTCCGTGGTGGGTCAGATCGCGAAAATCAAGGGCTGCCGCGCGGTGGGTATCGCCGGCGGCAAGCAGAAATGTGAGTACATCACCCGCGAGCTGGGATTCGACGCTGCTATTGATTACAAGAGCGAGGAAGTCAGCTCGGCCTTGCGCAAGCATTGCCCCAACGGCATTGACGTTTATTTCGATAACGTTGGCGGCGACATTCTGGATGCCGTGCTGCCGCAGATCAACCTGGGCGCGCGCATTGTAATTTGCGGGGCGATTTCGCAGTACAACAACACCACGCCGATAAAGGGACCCAGCAACTACTTTTACCTTCTGATCAAGAGGGCCACCATGAAAGGCATGCTGGTCACCGATTTCATGGATCGCTACACTCAGGCCGCGCGCGAGATGGCGGGCTGGATGGCAGCGGGAAAGCTCAAATCGCGCGAGGACATTGTCGAGGGCCTGCAGAATTTCCCCGAGGCCCTGCTGAAGCTCTTCACCGGCGAAAATTTCGGCAAATTGATATTGAAGGTGGCGGAGTCGTAATTTCCGCGGTCCGGATCTGAAAATCAGTGCCGCCCCTTACGGGGCTCTGGTCCATTTTGGCCCTAAACCCAGCGCTTACGCGCTGGGCTAAAAGCTGTTTCGCCCTTCGGGCTGGATTTGCCCTAACTCCCCTTGTCATCCTGAGAGAGCGCGAGCCGAGCTTGCGAGGTGAGCGCGACCGAAGGACCTCTGCATTACGCGGGCGAGAGCCTGCCCTGAGCGAAGCCGAAGGGGCGCCCGCGCCACAGAGTCTTACTAAACGCAGAGGAAGCCTGCCCGACTCACTCCCCCAGCAGCTCCCGTACCGCCTGCTGGCGCCAGGCGAAAGTCCGCCGCAGTTGACGCCGCACGAACAGCCGGTCAGCAAGGGTGCCCAACGGCCCAAAGCCCACCTCGTACTCCACCACATCCCGAATCAGCGTGCCGGGCACCCCGTCCCTGGCCTGGGAGACGAATTCGTGGCGGTGATGCCAGCATTTAAACGGTCCTTTGACCTGCAAATCGGTGAAGAAGTGGTTGATTTCGCAATCCGCAATGCGCGCCATCCACCTTCCGCGCCAGGGAAGACCCGGTAGAACGCGAAATGAGAGCACCATTTCGGTGCCAGTGCCCGCCACATTCGAACCTACAGCGAGGGCTCCATTCCGGCTGCTCATTTCATGGCTAACAAGCTTCAGATTCAGTAGCTTGGCGTCCATCGCCGGGGGCATGATCCGGGGCAGATTGCCGGGATCGGCAAAGAAGGCAAACACCTTTTCCACAGGCTTTGCCAGCCATTGCTCTGATTCAAAACGGGATTTCACGCCGCAAGCCCCTGGTGAACCAACATGGTAAACCGCAATGTCTTGGGGTGGCTTCGGGAAAAAACGCAAGCTCTGGCGCTTTTCATTTTGCGGTCTGAGGTGGGTTTATGACCTTCAAATTTCCTGTTGACAGTAAAGAACTTTACAGTAGGATGGTGGTCGAAAGTGGTAGAAAGTGGTCACGATGTGGGTCGCCATGGGCAAAGTTGCTGCATTCAGGAGCGCCAGTGGAATTCAAGGCTGACAGCCCAAACAACAGCCCTAATGCAAATGACCACAATAATTTAGCGACCTTTTTGACCTCCTCCCTGGCTGCCGCAGTGGCAGCCCACGTACTGAAAGCCCCAAAACGGGGTCCGAAACATGTTTCGCGGCAATCACCCAACCCGCGTGGACGAAAAGGGGCGGCTCAAAGTCCCCGCGGAATTCAAGCGCGTAATAGACGAAAAGTACAGCACACAATTTTACATAACCAGTACGGATGGCAAGAGTGCCCAGATTTATCCCTTCGAGGAATGGGAGCGGATCGAGCAGAAGCTGGCGGGTCTTTCCAACTTCAACCCGACGAAAAAGAAGTTCTTGACCCGCACCAACTACTGGGGGCAGGCGGCGGAAATGGACAACCAGGGGCGGCTGCTGCTGCCGCAGTTGCTGCGCGACTCGGCGCAGTTGAAGGGCGAGGTAGCGGTGATGGGCTACCTGAACCGGTTGGAAGTGCAGAGCATGGAAGCCGTGCGCAAGGAAGTGGAAGAAGGCTTCACCGCCGAGGATGAGAAGAACCTCGACGACCTGGGCATCTAGGCGAGGGTTTAGGGGAGTAAGGGGCCCCTCAGAGGGGCGGCATGGTCGAGAGAACAGAGCCTGGCCATGTTTCAGTTCTTTTAAAAGAAGCGATCGAATTTTTGGCCGTTCAGCGTGGCGGGACCTATATAGATGCCACCGTTGGCCTTGGCGGACACAGCTACGAAATCGCAAGACGCCTCGGCGCACGGGGACATTTGATTGGCCTCGATAAGGATCCCAGCGCGCTGGAGATATCCCGGCGCCGGCTGCAGCCGCCCCCGCAAGGGGAGTGGCCGCAGGTGAGCCTGCTGCAGGGTTCGTTCGCCGAGATCGGAAAGCGGGTGGATACGGCTTCGGCCGACGGCCTGCTGGCCGACCTGGGCGTGAGCAGCCTGCAGCTGGAAGAAGCGGCGCGGGGATTCAGCTTTCAGGCGGAAGGAGCGCTCGACATGCGGATGGACCCGCAAGCCGAGCGGACCGCCGATCAAGTGGTAAATCGCCTCGACGAGAAAACTCTCGCCGATGTGATTTACGAATTCGGTGAGGAATGGAGGTCGCGGAGAATCGCCAGAGCCATTGTCCGGTCGCGGCCGATACATTCCACCAAGCAATTGGCGGATGTTGTATGGGCCGCGGCCCGGCCAATGAAACACGAGCGCATTCATCCCGCGACGCGCACTTTCCAGGCAATCCGAATCTTCGTAAACCGCGAACTGGACGATTTGCGGGGGCTGCTGAGTGAAGGCGCGGCGCCCCGCGTGCTCAGGCCGGGCGGGAGGCTGGTAGTGATCAGCTTCCACTCGCTGGAGGACCGCATCGTGAAAGACGCGCTGCGCGAGGGGGCCCGCAACGGAGTTTACCGGCTGCTGACCAAGAAGCCGGTGACGGCAACGGCAGAGGAGATCGCTTTGAACCCGCGTTCGCGCAGCGCCAAGCTGCGGGCGGCGGAGAGAGTCTAGCGGTTCGCGGGCGAGGGCGCCCGCGCCACAAAACGAGGTCTTCAGGCTGAGGGTAGGGTAGGGAGGAACAAATGTTCAGTGGAACGCTGATAGACGAGTTGCTGGCGGCAGTCGCCCGGGCGGAAGAAAATGCCGAAGCCGACTTGAAGGCGGAGGATGTGTACTCGCTCCTGGCGCAGGAATACTGCGGTGAATCCACGCTCGCCGGGGTGGCATGATGGCAGCCCCGGCCATGGCATCCCCTTCGACGCGCGCGCGGCGCAAACCCTGCTGGACGGGCACGCCGGAAGTCTACTTCAACAAGAGCATTGACAACTCGCGGGTGGTGCGAGTGGCGGACCCCAAGCGCACGCGCGAGATGGCAATGTTTTTAGCCGCGGTGTGCTGCCTGTTTGTGCTGGTGATGACTTATGCCTGGCAGCATTTCAGCGCCATCGAGTACGGCTATCGCATAGAAGCGCTGCAGGCGCAGAAGTCCGGGCTCGTGGAAATTAACCGGGCGCTGCGACTGGAGGATGCTTCGCTGCGCGATCCCGGGCGTATTGACCAATTGGCGCGCCACATGGGATTGCAGACGCCCACGGCGGGCCAGGTGATCATGCTCGACACCGCGCTGCCTGATCCCAGTGCGCCGCAGATGGCCAGTGTTTCCACTCCTGTCTCGGTGGTGTCAGCGCGGTAGGAGGGAAATTATCGGGAAACGAAATGGCGGCCTGTTGCTGGGCCGCCATTGTTGTCTGAGGGGGTTTTTGTAGCCGAGATTCCTCGCGGACTGAAGTCCGCTCGGAATAGAACACTGAGTGCTGTTCACGGCGTGGCTGAAGCCACGCCCTTCCGAAAATAGCTGGATCAGGGTACTTCCGGAAAGCGGAGCACTTTGTATCTGGCAACGGCTCTGTTGCTAATTAGAGGGCGGCGTGGCAGGTAGCAATCAAAGCAGGGACGCACAGAAGCGCATTCACATCCTGGCGGGGGTTTTTGTTCTATGGGCGCTGCTTATCTGCGGGCGCCTGGTACAACTGCAGATTTTTGACTACGGGGAAATGGCGCAGCACGCGCAGCGCCAGCAGCAGCGCACCATCGAGGTAGCGCCGCGCCGTGGCCTCATCTTCGACCGCAGCGGCCACGAACTGGCCATGTCCATCGGCGTGGACTCCATCTTCGCGGTGCCCAGCGAAATCCCCGATCCCGATACCGCGGCCACGCTGCTGGCGCACATCCTGAAACTCGAACCCGCCGAGTTGCGCGCTCGGTTTCACGCTGCCAAAACGTTTTGCTGGGTAGCCCGCAAGGTGGACGCCGAAGCCAGCGACCGCGTGCGCGCGCTCAACTTGCGCGGCATTTATTTCCAGAAAGAATCCAAGCGCTTTTACCCCAAGCGCGAGCTGGCGGCCCAGGTGCTCGGCTATGTGGGCATGGATGATGAAGGGCTGAGCGGCATCGAGCGCGAGTTTGATGAGCAGCTGCGCGGCCAGCCCGGACGCATGCTCATCTCCGTGGATGCGCGCAAGCGCTGGTTTGGCCGCGTGGAACGCCAGCCCGAGCCGGGCGAGAACGTGGTGCTCACCATTGACCAGACTATCCAGTACATCGCGGAGAAGGAACTGGAGAACGCAGTGCGGGAAAACGGCGCCGCCGCGGGCACCGTGATCGTGGAGAATCCCCACACCGGCGAAATCCTGGCCCTGGCCAACCGGCCCACGTTTAATCCCAACCTGACCAAGAAGATCCGTCCGCAGGAGCTGAACAACCGCGCTATCAGCGACATTTACGAGCCCGGTTCGACTTTTAAGCTGGTGACGCTCTCTGCCGCACTTGATCAGCATCTCACCAGGCCCAGCGAACTGGTGGACTGCCAGATGGGATCCATCATCGTGGCGGGCCGGCGCATTCACGACTGGCACCGCTATGGCGTGCTGAGCGTGGCCGACATTCTGGCCCACTCCAGCGACGTGGGCACCATCAAGATCGGCCTGCGGCTGGGCGATGACCGGCTCTACCACTACATCCGCGCTTACGGCTTCGGCTCGCAGACAGGCATCGAACTGCCGGGGGAAACCCGGGGCATGACCAAGCCGGTCAGCCGCTGGTCAAAGGTTTCCATTGGCGCCATTTCCATGGGGCAGGAAATTGGAGTTTCACCAATCCAGTTGGCCTCCATGGTTTCCACTGTTGCCAATGACGGGGTTTGGACTGCGCCCCACATTGTGGCTGGCACCGTGGAGCCGCGCAGCACGCCACAGACGGTGGTGTTTCATCCTGGGGCGCAGCACCGGGTTATTTCCAGCCTGACCGCCGCCGAGATGAAGCAGATGATGGAAGGCGTGGTGCTGCGCGGCACCGGTCGCAAGGCGCTGCTGGAAGGCTATACCACTGCCGGCAAGACCGGCACGGCCCAGAAGGTTGATCCGATCACTCATACCTACTCCCATAGCAAGTACGTGACGTCGTTTGCTGGGTTCGCCCCCATCAACAACCCGGCGGTTGTGGTTTTGGTGATCCTGGATTCGCCAGTGACGCATGGGCACGAAGGCGGCATGGTGGGCGCGCCGCTGTTTCAGAAAATCGCCCAGCAGGTGCTGGAATACCTGCACGTCCCGCACGATGTGGATATTCCCAAGGAGCGGCAATTGCTGCTGGCCAGCAAGTCGGCAACGGAGAAAGAGGTCGCCGAAGGGACGCCGGACCGGCTGGGCACGCCTCTTGATATCCCCGCCGACGATCAGACGGCCATAGCCCAAGCCGCGCCGCCGGTTACAGGCGCCGCCCAGCAAGCTGAAGCGTCGGTGGAGCCAGTTGCCGCGGTCACGGCGGAGCGCATTGCCTCACCCCCAATTCAGGTAGCGAGGAAGCCGGTAGACCCGCCGCCAGCGATGCCGCCGTCCGGCACAGTGGTGTTGGAAGTGGAGCAGGGCGGAATCGTGGTGCCTTCGTTTGTAGGCAAGCCCCTACGGGCGGCAATTGAGACCGCGCAAAACAGCGGAATCGAACTGGATGCCATCGGTGATGGGGTGGCGCGCGAACAGTCTCCGCCAGCAGGGGCCCACGTGCCCGCGGGTTCTCGCGTCGAAGTCAGGTTTCAACAGTAGGGAGGCCCAAGTTTGCAGCCACGGGGCTCCGCCCCGCCTCCACACGGCCGCTCAGAGTATGCTCATTCCTTCGTTACATCCCCGAGGAGTGTGCGATGACGCTCGAAGAACGCCTGACGAAACTGGAAGCCGAGAACCGCCGGCTCAAGCATGGCGCCGCCGTTTGTCTCGTTGCCGTGGTAGCGGTGCTGTTCATGGCCCAGGCGAAGCCTACCCCGCAACCGGCAGAAGCCTCGAAGTTCACCCTTCGGGACGCACAGGGGCGGGAGCGGCTGCGCCTCGAAGTGACGCAGAATGATAATCCGGCCATTAACATTTTCGACCAGGAAGGCAGGCTGCGCTCTTCTTTAGGACTGTACGGCATCAGCTTCTACGACGATAACGGGCGCATGCGCACCACGTTGATGAGTGACCTGCTTTACATGTCCGACGAGCGCGCCCACGAGATCGCCCACCTCTATGGCGATATGCATGGAGCGGAACTACTGCTGTTCAGCGGGTTGGGTTCGGGTTCGACGGTGTTGCGGGCCGATCCTTCAGGGTCGCAGCTGAGGCTGACCGGCAGCGGCCGGCAGAAACTGCTGCGGCCGGGGGAATAAGGGAGTCTGTGTGGGGACGGGGCTCCGCCCCGTCCGGGCGTGGCAAAGCCCGTCCACACAGGTCTTTTCCCCGCACCCACACGTCTTATAATGGGCTAAAGGGATGACCTTCCGACAACTTCTGGACGGGGTAGAAGTCCTGGCCCAGGCTGGCGACGCCGCGGTTAGCGGTGTGGAATACGATTCCCGTCGCGTGCGGCCAGGCTGTCTTTTCGTGGCCATGCACGGGGAGAGCAGCGACGGCAACCGCTTTGTCGCGGCGGCCATCAGCGCCGGCGCCGTGGCCGTAGTCAGCGACGCGCAGGATTTTGTTCCCCCGGCGGGCATTGCCGCCTGGGCTCGCGTGGCACATGGCCGGCGAGCTCTGGCCAGGCTGAGCGCTAATTTCTACCGCCGCCCGGCGGAGAAACTGGCCATCACCGGCATTACCGGCACCAACGGCAAGAGCACGACTGCGTTTCTGATTGAATCCATTCTGAAGACAGCGGGACGAAGCACGTCGCTGGTGGGCACCATCGAATACCACGTGGCGGGCAAGACTTTGCCGGCCCCGCATACCACGCCGGAATCGCTGGAATTGAACCGCATGTTTGCCGAGGCGCGGCAGGCGGGGGCGACGGAGGTGGTGATGGAAGTCTCCTCCCACGCTCTGGCCCAGGAGCGCACTTTCGGCGTTCCCTTCGATGTGGCCGTGTTCACCAATCTCACCCGCGACCACCTCGACTACCACCGCAGCTTCGAGGAGTACTTCGCGGCCAAGCAAAGGCTGTTCGAGGGCATTGGCACGGACCCGCCGCGAGTGGCCGTGTTGAACCTGGAAGACGAATACAGCGCCCGCCTGATTCCGCTGAGCAGAAAGAGGAAGTCGCAGGTGGTGGGCTATGGTCTGGGGCAGGGCGAGTTCTGCGCCCGCGATCTGGAGATTACGCCCCGGGGCTCGCGCTTTCGCATGCTCACGCCGTTGGGTGAGTTGCCCATCTTTACGCCGCTGGTGGGCAAGGTGAACGTGTACAACGTGCTGGCTGCGGCCGCCGCGGCCTGGGCGCGCGCCTGCAACGGCGATGCCATCAGCCGGGGGGTGGGCGAACTGGCACGTGTCCCGGGACGATTCGAATTGGTGGATTGTGGCCAGCCCTTCACCGTGGTGGTGGACTACGCGCATACCGATGACGCACTGCGCAACCTGACCACGCTGGCGCGGGAGTTCGTTTCCCGCGGGCCACGCAAGGCGCGCGTCATCACTTTGTTCGGTTGCGGCGGCGACCGCGATCGCGCCAAGCGCCCGTTGATGGCAGAGGCCGCCGGCGAGGGCAGCGACTTCGTGGTGCTCACCTCTGACAATCCGCGCAGCGAGGACCCGCTCGCCATCATTAACGATGCCATGACGGGGTTGCAGCGCACAGAGACGCGCTATGTCACCGAGCCCGATCGCCGCAAGGCCATTCTGCTGGCCCTGGGAGAGGCGCGCGCGGGCGATATCGTGCTGCTGGCGGGCAAGGGACACGAGAAGGTGCAGGTCACGCGCGCCGGCTCGGCGCCGTTTGATGATGTGGAAGTGGCGCGCGCGGCGCTGGTCCAGCTGGGTTACTGCGAAGAGGCGAAGCCCGCCTCAACGGCGGCGGGGAGTAAATCTTGAAGCTGACGCTCGGGCGCATCGCGGAATTCATCTCGGGAAGCGGAAGATTTCGCGCAGAGGTCGTCGCCCAGGGCTACTCCATTGATTCGCGCACGCTGCAGCCGGGCGAGCTATTCTTTGCCGTGAAGGGCGAGCGGCTGGACGGGCATGACTTTGTTTCCCAGGCTCTGGAACGGGGAGCGGCGGCGGCGGTGGTGCGCGCCGATCGCCGGGCGTACTTTCCTCCGCGCGCCCGCCTCATTGCGGTAGGTGACACGCTGCTGGCGCTGCAGAACCTGGCGGCTGCGGTGCGCCGCTCATGGGGCAAGCCCGTAGTGGGCATTACCGGGTCCGCGGGAAAGACCACAACCAAAGAAGCGATCGCCCACCTGCTGGCCACGCGTTTTCGTGTGCACAAATCGGAAGGAAACCTGAACAATCACTTTGGGCTGCCACTCATGCTGCTGCGGCTGGAGCCGGAACACGAGGTGGCGGTCATCGAAATGGGCATGTCGCACCTGGGAGAAATCCGTGCCCTGGCCGGCATCGCTCAGCCCGACATCGGAGTGGTCACCTGCGTCGCGCCGGTGCACCTGGAATTTTTCCAGTCGGTGGCGGAGATCGCCCGCGCCAAGCACGAATTGGTGGAGTCCCTGCCGCAAAGCGGAACCGCGGTGCTCAATGCCGACGATGAGTACGTTTCGCAGTTTGGGCGGGGGTTCGCGGGCAAAGTGGTGACATTTTCTGTGCGGCAGCCCGCCAGCGTGCGCGCGGAGAACATTGAGCTTCGCGGCGCCCAGGGCTCGGCGTTCGAGATTGTCGCCGCTGGCAGCCGTGAGCCCGCGACCTTGCCTCTGGTGGGCGCGCACAACATTCCCAACGCCCTGGCGGCGGTGGCCGTGGCCCTGGAGCAGGGTATTTCTTTAGTGGAGGCGGCAGCCGCTTTGGCCGACTTGGCTCCGGCGGACAAGCGCGGCCAGTTGATCGAGGTGGGTGGAGCCACCGTCATTAATGATTGCTACAATTCGAATCCAAAAGCCCTCGATGCCATGGTAGATGCCTTGCTGGCCTTGCCGGCGCAGCGCCACATAGTGGTGGCGGGAGAGATGCTGGAGTTGGGTCCGACCGGCCCCGAACTGCACGCCCAATGCGGGCGACGCATGGCCAAGCGCGGCGTCAATGTGCTGGCAGGCGTGCGGGGCGCGGCTGAGCACATGGTGGAAGCGGCGAACAAAGCCGGATTGCGGGCGGAGTTCCTGGCCTCGCCGGAAGCTGCCGGCGAGTGGCTGGCCCGCGAAGCGCGACCGGGCGACGCGGTGCTGCTCAAGGCTTCGCGGGGGGTGCGGCTGGAAAAGGCGCTGGAGCGCTGGCGGGAGCGGGTGGCAATGGCAACTGGGGCATTGCAGGCTGAAAAGTAGCGCCGGCATCTGCCGGTTTTCCGGCGGGCGTCTCGCCCGCCGTCAAACAGTGTTGGGCTGCGATTCTGCGGGGAGGACGATTGCTCTACTGGTTGCTGTACCTGAAATTATTTCATTATTTCTCGCCCTTCCGCATTTTCCGGTTCCTGACCTTTCGCACCGCCTTTGCCAGCCTGACGGCGCTGTTCACGGGCTTGATTATTGGGCCTCTGGTAATTGGCCGCCTGCGCGAATTTCAGATCGGCCAGTTCATCCGCGAGGAAGGCCCGCAGGCCCACCATAAGAAAGCGGGCACGCCCACCATGGGCGGAGTGCTGATCGCGATTTCCGTCATAGTTCCGACCCTGTTGTGGGCGGACCTGAGCAATAAATTTATCTGGGTGGCAGTGCTTTCCACCGCGGCCTTTGCGGGCATCGGTTTTGCTGACGACTACCTGAAGACGGTGCATCGCCGCAACCTGGGGCTGACCGGGCGCACCAAGCTGCTGCTGCAGATCGGCACCAGTATCCTGAGTGCGATCGCGCTGATCGGTTTGCAGACTCAGGGCCTGTACTCGACCAGGCTTATTGTGCCCTTCGTGAAGACGTTCCGCCCGGACTTGGTAGTAGACCGGTGGATGGCCATCCCGCACATGTGGTTGTTTTCCTTTCTGCCCTTTATCGGGTTCGTGGTGCTGGTGATTGTAGGCTCGAGTAACGCGGTGAACCTTACGGACGGCCTCGACGGACTGGCCATTGGCTGCACCATCATTGCCGCGGGGGCGCTGGCGGTGCTCACCTACATCAGCGGCCATGCGTCGTTTGCGAATTACCTGGAACTGCAGCGCATGCCGCAGGTGGGCGAGTTGACCATCTTTTGCGGTGCCATGGTGGGCGGGGCCATCGGTTTCCTGTGGTATAACGCCCACCCGGCGGAAGTGTTCATGGGCGACGTGGGCTCGCTGGCTCTGGGCGGAGCCATCGGCACGGTGGCGGTCATGATCAAGCAGGAGCTGCTGCTGCCTTTTATTGGCGGGATCTTCGTCATCGAGGCCGTGTCGGTGATTCTGCAGGTGGCCTCGTACAAGCTGCGCCACAAGCGCATTTTCAAGATGGCGCCGCTGCATCATCATTTTGAGCTGCTGGGCTGGTCGGAGTCGAAGATTATTGTGCGCTTCTGGATTGCGTCCCTGGTGTTTGCGCTGTTCGCTTTGACCACGCTGAAGCTGAGGTAGGGTAGGCGGTAGATAGCAGTTGGTGATTCGACGGGTGCCGCCCCTACGGGGCTCGGATTATTGGCTGAGTTGTCCCAGGGCTGACGCCCTGGGCTAAAAGCTGTTTCGCCCTTCGGGCTGGAGTTGGGCCAGAGCCAGGAACTCGAAACAGCAGCCAGAGGTTAGAAGATACAAGCCAGTCGCTAGAAGCAAGAAGCAAGAAGCCAGAAGCAAGAAGCCAGAAGCCAGAAGCCAGAAGCTAGAAGCCAGAAGCTAGAAGCTAGAAGCCAGAAGCTAGAAGCTAGAAGCTAGAAGCCAGAAGCTAGAAGCTAGTGAGCTAGCCAGCCAGTCAGCTAGACAGCATGAACTTGAACAACCAACGCGTGCTGGTAGTGGGCCTGGGCAAGTCAGGCGTGGCTTCCGCGCTGTTCCTGAAAGCTCGGGGAGCGCGCGTCACCGTCTCCGATACTAAAAGCCAGGACGAATTGCGCGGCGAAATACCCAAGCTGCTGGACGCCGGCATCACGGTGGAAACCGGGGGCCACGGAGAGCGCACGTTCCACGGGCAGGATTTAATCGTGGTCAGCCCGGGCGTGCCGGTGGACGCGCCGCAACTGGCGCAGGCGCGGGAGCAGGGCATTCCGGTAATCGGCGAAATTGAGCTGGCCGCCCGATTTCTCAAAGGCCGGATCGTGGCCATCACCGGGTCGAACGGCAAAACCACCACCACCGCGCTTACCGGAGAAGTCATCTCGATGGGTGGGGGGGAATCGCTGGTGGGCGGCAACATCGGTACTCCTGCCATCTCCCTGGTCGACGAGAGCACCGACGACAGCTACGTGGTGTTGGAGGTTTCCAGTTTCCAGCTCGAGACCATTCAGAGCTTTCATCCTTTTATTGCGATGGTGCTCAACATCACGCCTGACCACCTCGACCGGCACAGCACCTTCGAAGCTTACGTGGATGCCAAGGCGCGCATCTTCGAGAACCAGACAGGCGAGGACTTTGCCGTTCTCAATGCCGACGATCCCACCTGCGTGGGCCTGGCCGCTCGCACGAAAGCACGCAAAATCTGGTTCAGCCGCAAGCAGGGAGTCGAGGCCGGGGCCTGGCTCCGCGACGGCCAGATCGTTTATCGCGACAGCGGCCAGGAGCACAGGATCATGCCGGTGGGCGAAATCAAGCTCAAGGGTGCGCACAACCTGGAAAACGTGCTGGCGGCGGTGTGTGCGGGCATGCTGGTGCAGACAGAGCCTGCACGGATTCGGCGCGCGGTGCAGGAATTCAGAGCCGTCGAGCATCGCCTGGAATACGTGGCCACGGTGCGCGGGGTGGAGTTCTACAACGA
>DATJFA010000007.1:0-19620 GCA_035496015.1 Terriglobales bacterium
GGCCACATCCTCGAGGCGGACGGGGCCGCTCAGGGTTTGGGCATGGATGTGACCGCCATCGGCCTGGCGCACCACAATGTTGGCGGCGTCGCCCTCCAAAGTCATGTCGGCATTCATGCCCTGGACCGAAATGGGCCCGCTGCTGGAACGCACGGTGAGGGAGGTGTCCGCCGGAACCCGCAGCTCGTAATCCACGCGCCCTTCCTCTGGGGTGGCATTCTGCAGGAAGTGAGTGCGCAGCTCCAGGCGGCCGCCGCGCTGGGTGGCATCCACTTCCACCTTGTTGGAGTGCAACAGAGCGACCACGCCGACTTGGCTGTCGCTGGAAGGAGTGATGGTCACGGCGCCGAATTCGTTCATGACGCTGACGGCGGCGTGGGGACCGAGGTTGTAGTGGAATTCCTTGCGGTTTTCAGCGGCCGCCGACAGAGCAGCGCTCGCCGCCAGCACCACCAGCACCCAAAGAGCACTGCGCGGCACGCTCATTATCATTCGCTTTGCGCCCACTGCAGGCGTTCTGTCTCCCCCGTTCTGCCCGGACCCGCGCCTGTGTTCAGGGCAACGAGTGCCGCATGGCCATCTTATACAACATGGCCTTCTGCTGGTAAGCCGCCATTAGCGCCTGGCGGCTTTCTTCATCATCGGGATTGCTGACCACCAGCGTGCGCGCGTCCGCAATATAGGCGTTCACCCGCTGCAGGTCCTGCCGGTAGGCCTGGCTCAAGGCGGGGACATGCGCCGCCACTTCCGAAAGCACCTGCTGGTCCTGCACATCGCCCATGCTGGCGAACTGCAGGGGCACTGCCGGCTCGCTCACCGCGACGGTGTTTTCGCTGGAAGGCTGCAAGCTGGCCTGCTGCTGGGTGGTTCTGTTCTCGTAGTACAACAAGCCAACTGCCACCAGCAGCGCAGCCGCTAGCGGCAGCAGCCAGTTGGCCGGCCCCCAGCGGGCAAGCGGCGTGCTTCCTAGAAGACCCCCCCTGGCGCTGTCTTTAACCAGGCCTTCCCGTTCCAGCGTGGACTTGATGCCATCCCACACTTTTTTGGACGGGTCCATCATAGGTACCAGCAGCTTGGCTTGCTCGGCAATGTACTTGAGGTCGGAAACCAGGTCGGAGCAGACCGCGCACTGGCGCAGATGCTCCTGCTGTTCGGCGTTGCCGCCGTTATCAATTATGTAAGCCAGAGCTGCTTGAAATTCCGCGCAGGTCATAAGCTCCTTCTCCCCGGTCCCGCTCCCTTGCTGCTCAACTCCTCGTCGCCCTTTCGGTGCGGCTGGTCTTGAGCAGATCGCGCAATTTCATGCGCGCCTTGTGCAGCTGCGACTTGCTGTTGCCGATGGAACACCCCATGATCTCGGCAATCTCGTTGTGTTCGTAACCCTCAATGTCGTGCAGCACAAAAATAATACGATACCCCGGCGGCAGGCTTTCGATGGCCCGCTCCAAGTTGACCCGGTCAATGGAGCCCGCCAGCATGTTGTCGCGGGCGCCAATGTCCTTCTTGGGTCCTTCCTCCTGCGGCTCCAGGCTCTCTTCCAGCGAGACCTCTGGCAGGCCCTTCTTGCGCAGGTGCATCAGTACCACGTTCACGGCCAGGCGGTGCAGCCACGTGGAAAAGGCGGACTCACCCCGGAAAGTCGCGATCTTGCGATAAAGCTGCAGGAACGCTTCCTGCGTCAGATCCTCGGCTTCCGCCGTGTTGCCGGTCATGCGCAAGCACAAAGAATACACACGCCGCTTGTGCATGCCGTACAGGGCTTCGAATGACTCGGCGTCGCCCCGTTTGGCCCGATCAATGGCATCGGCTTCGGTGAGGCCGGGTACCAGTGTTTTCTTTGCTTGTGTCAATTCGCCTTTTCAGGCCGCATTGGATGTGATGCGGCTAAGTAGCTGTTCGTTGTATGGCTTGCACGCAATACGCCAAACTCAGGTACCTATCTGGAAGTAGTCTTGACCCCGGCGAGATGTTCCTCACCTTCTCCGGCGTGCCCGCACCGTGTGGCTTCCCCCGTGTCCTAAGCAATCGCCGGGCACATCCGGCCCATATTCCCGAACCCCGGTCGTGGAGCTTAGTTTCCCGGGAATCTGAGCTACACCCCGCACCGGCCCACAGGGAAGCGTCGCGCCGAGAAGTGGTATCCCGCAACTCTGGTTGTGCACCACTTTTCACTTATACACCCGGTCAGGAGTTCCGTAATTGGACCGGAGCGGTGGCGGGGAGAGGAGAATTTTTCGAGCTGCCCCCTTGACGTCCTACAGGAGCGGGCGCATGCTTCTTGTCGAATATCTAGGGTTGATGAAGCTAATTGCTTCAGAGAGTTTGTGGGCACAGGCGCCCTCGCCTGTGCGGGCGAGCGCAGCTCGCCTGTTCTGATGGAGACGCAACGTGCGCCTGCGCATATCGGCATGGCTGCGATCGGTGTTTCATCGCCGCGAGATGCACGACGACCTTGCCGAGGAACTGTACTTCCACCTGGAGCAGCAGATTGAGGCCAACCTGGCCGCGGGCATGGACCCCGTGCAGGCGCGCCGGCAAGCTGCGCTGGCCTTCGGCGGTCTGGAGGGCGTGAAGGAGGACTGCCGGGACCAATGGGGCGCGCGCCTGCTGGATTCCAGTGCGAAAGACCTGCGTTATGCCCTGCGCGGATTCCGCAAGAATCCTGTTTTCACATTGGCGGCACTTTGCACCATTGCGCTGGGCATCGGCGCCACTACCGCCGTCTTCAGCGTGGTTGACCGTATCCTGTTCCGCAGCCTGCCGTATGCGCAGGCTGAGCGCCTGGTTTCCGTGGGCATAACCGCTCCCATTGAGAACAACGAGTTCATGCTGGGCGCCAACTATGCTTACTGGCGAGAATCCAGGCTGCCGTTTACCAACATCACCTCGATGACGGCCTTCGACTCTGCCGCGTCCGGCTGCGACCTCACGGAATCGCAGCCCCTGCGCATGAACTGCCTGGAGCTGGAGTCCAATTTTCTGCGTACCCTGGGCCTGAGTCCGGCCTTGGGACGGGACTTCGCGCCGGAAGATGACCGCCCTAAGGCGCCACCTGTGGGGCTGATCTCCTATGGGCTGTGGCGTGGCCGGTTTGGTGGCAATCCAGCGGCGCTTGGAAAGCTGATTTCACTGGACGGCAAACCCGTCCGGGTGGTGGGCGTGCTGCCGCGCGATTTCGAAATGCCGACGCTGGTGTCCGCCGACATGCTGTTGCCCCAGCGGATTGATTGGAATGAGCAGAAGAGCCAGCCCGCGGGCCGGGTTTTGCGTTGCTTCGCCCGACTTAAGCCGGGCGTTTCCATCGATCAGGCCGAGGCGCAGCTGCAGCCGCTGTTCGCTGACCTGCTCAAAACCACGCCGCCGCAGTTTCGCAATGAAATTCATTTGCAGCTGCGCTCGCTGCGCGACCGTGAACTAGGGGATGCCAGCCTCGCCGCCTGGGTTCTCCTCGCCGCGGTGCTGGCGGTGCTGCTGATTGCCTGCGCCAATGTCGCCAACCTGCTTCTGGCGCGCTCGGCCGCGCGGCAGCGCGAGCTGGCGGTGCGGGCCGCGCTGGGGGCGAGCCGCGCGCGTATGGTCCGCCAGGCGCTCACCGAGAATCTGCTGCTGGCTCTGGGTGGCGGGGTGGCCGGCTGTGGTTTGGGCTATCTGTTGCTGCGCGTGTTCGTGGGCATGGCGCCCAAGGGCTTGCCGCGCCTGCAGCAGGCAGGCCTGGATGGCCGGGTGCTGTTGTTCACGCTGGCCGTTTCCGTCGCCTGCGGAGTTGTGTTTGGCCTTGTTCCCGCGCTACACCGCGCTCCTCCACAACTGGCGCTTGCGGGAACGCGCTGCAGCGCCGGGTCGCGCGGCTTCTTCCGCCAGCTGCTGGTGGTGGCGCAGGTGGCGATTTCGCTGGTACTGCTGACTGGCGCCAGCCTGCTGTTGCGCAGCCTTTGGAACCTGCAGAACCAGCCCCTGGGCATGCGCACCGATAGCCTGCTACTCGCGGAGATCACGCTGGGGCAGCAGCGCTACCCGCAGCCCGAACAGCAACTCGCGTTTTTTGATCAACTGGAAGCGCGCTTGCGCCGGCTGCCCGGGGTTACCGAAATTGCTCTCAGCGACTCGCTTCCCCCCGGCGGATGGCAACACTTCCACATCTTCGCCGCCATCAACGTGCGCGGCCGTCCGCGCTCAGCCGAGGGCACCGGCGGGGATGTGACCTGGCGTTCGGTTACACCGCGGTATTTCCCCGCGCTTGACATTCCCATTGTGCGCGGTCGTGGCTTCACCGAGGACGATCGCGGGCCCGAACAGCGCGCGACTGTTCTCAGCCGCATGCTGGCTGAACGCCTGTTTGCTGGCGAGGATCCCCTGGGGAAGCAGCTGCAGTTCGGCGAGGGCCCCTGGTACACGGTGGTCGGAGTGGCTGCAGATGTGAAGAATGGAGGCTTGGCCGCAGCCGGCGATCCAGAATACTACGTGGTGCGAAGACACTCCGCTGCCGGCGGCGATCCGCGCGGCCCCGTTGACTCTCACGCTTACGTGGTTGTTCGCACCGCGATGAAACCAGTTGCCATGGCCAGCTGGGTACGCCGCGAAATTGCCGCTCTCGATCCCACGCTTCCGGTCAGCGTAGACACGATGCGCCAGCGGGTGAGCCAGATGGAAGCCCGCCCGCGTTTCGACGCGGCTTTGGTCGGCCTGTTCGCCGCGTTGGGTCTTTTGCTGGCCGCCATCGGAATTTATGGTGTCATCGCCTTCCTTGTGACACAGCGTACGCAGGAGATCGGCGTGCGTATGGCGCTGGGCGCCGGCACCGGCGATGTCCTCCGGTTGATTGCCGGCAAAGGGGTGTTGCTGATTGGGAGTGGCAGCGTGCTCGGGGTTGCCGCTGCGTTGGCACTTTCGCGCCTGCTCCGGGGATTGCTGTTTGGGGTGGCGCCGAATGACCCGGTAACGTTATGCGCCGCCGCCGGTCTGCTGTTAGCCGTGGCTTTGCTGGCGACTTTGATTCCCGCGCGCGCCGCCACGCGCGTTGATCCCATGGTGGCGTTGCGCTGGGAGTGAGCGGAACTTCGCCCGGAGTACCGTGTGGCGAGGGCGGGGACGCCCTCGCGACAACCGGCGAGACGCCGGCGCTACCTATACGGTGAGAGGATGAACCAACCCGTGGATCTGCTGCAGGGCACGCTGGACCTGCTGATCCTGAAGACGCTTGCGCTGCAGTCAATGCATGGCTGGGGCGTCGCCCAGCGCATCCAGCAGATCTCGAAAGACGCCCTGCAGGTGCAGCAGGGCTCGCTTTATCCGGCGCTGCATCGCCTCGAGCAGCAGGGCTGGATCGAGGCGGAATGGCGCGCTTCGGACAACAACCGCCGCGCCAAGTACTATTCACTCACCGGCGCCGGGCGCAAGCAACTGGAAGTGGAAACCGCCAACTGGGAGCGGCTTTCCACCGCGATCCGGCAGATTCTGCAGACAGCGTGAACGCAGCCGTGCATACATACTGCTCCCCCACGACTGTCATGTTGAGTGAGGGCGCACGCCCGAGTCGAAACACCTCCAAACTGCGTAGGCCTGTCGAGTTGGCTTAAGGGAATTTCGACCGAAAAGTCCTTGGCACGGTGAGGCTCAGCACACGGCGCAGGGGTCCCTCGACTGCGCGGTCCGATTCGCGAGCGAAGCGGACCACTCCGCTCGAGATGACAGTGGAGAAATTCCTAGGCGGAGGATTTGGCGGTGATGGTTTCCAACCCATGCCCGTGGGGTCCGGTTTCGCGCTGGCGCAGCAGGAAGGCGAAGGTCAATCCCAGAAATCCGAGAACGGAGAAGATGCACATGCCAAGGCGGTAACCCTCGGGATTGGCGGCGCTGGCATGGGAGTGGTCGTTGGCCCACCCGATGAGCAGATTAAATCCCGCCAGGCCGATGTTCTGAATCATGGTCATCAGCCCGTAGGCGGTGCCCAGCTTCGACTGCTCGACGATGTAAGCAACTGAAGGCCACATCACGGCCGGAATCAGCGAGAACGACACTCCCATCATGGCCATAGGCACATAGAGGGAAATGTTGGTGTAGCCCATCATCAGATACACGGGGATGAGCAGCAGGGAACCGAACATCATGAGCAGGGCGCGCTTGCCAACCTTGTCAGCGAACAACCCGAAAGTCGGCGTGCCGAACATGGTGAAGGCGGTGAGAATGCTGACCAGAAAGCCCCCCAGCTCGCGGCTGGTATGGTGCGCGTCCATAAAGAACTTTATGGCGAAGGTTTCGAAGGGGAAGATGCCCGAATAAAACACGATGCACAGGGCGACGATGTACCAGTAAGAACGGCCGAAGCGGAACACATCACTGAACACGACTTTGTCGGTGGAGCCGGCCTGAGCGAGCGAGTACTTCTGCTCGGCGCGAGCCTCGAAAATCCAGTAGAGCACTGCGCCAATCACACACAAGGTGCCAAAGCCCACGGCGATAAGCAGCGGGTTGCGCCAGCTGGTATATGCCGGTTGGGCCCAGGTGGGAGAATTTTGCGCCAGCCACGTGCCCAGGCGGGCGATCATCAAATTCATGCCAAAGGCAAAGCTTAGTTCCTTGCCGCGAAACCACTTGGCCACAGCGGTGGTCACGGCAACAATCAGCGACTCGGCGCCCAGGCCGAAGACCAGCCGCCCGGAAGCCATCACCGCCAGAGTGGGCGAGGTCACGGTGATGATTGACCCCAGCAGGCAAAGCACGCCAAAAATAAATATAGCTTTGCGAGTGCCGATGCGGTCCACAATGATGCCGCCAATCAGCACCATGAAAACGTTAGGAATGCTGTAAATGGCCTGCAGCAACCCGATATTGGCGTCGCTGAAATGCAGCTGCTTTACCAGGAGGTCGGCAATCGGAGCTATGCAGTCGTAGACGTAGTAGTTGCCCAGCATCGCCAGGCTGATGAACAGCAGGACCACCCAGCGGTACAGGCGGGAGGGTTCAGGGCGGGCAGCGAGGTCGCGGACAGCGGCTTCAGTGGTCAAGGTTGGACTTCTCGTTAGAGCTGGCTGAAGGCAGAGAATACCAGACGAGGCAAGCGGCAAGTGTGACCGGCGTCACGCGAAGAAAGTTTCCAGTTTCGAGTTTCAAGTTTCAAGACCAGCCCTGCGGCCGGCAACTCGACACTCAAAACTCGAAACTCTGAAACTTTTCCTACTGCTTGGGCGCTGGGATCGCGGTCTCAGGCCGGCTGGCGTCCTGCTGATGAATGCGGTCCACATCCTGATTGGTGTAAACCTTGGCCGGCGGATGGGCCTGCTCCCACGCGCGAATGGCTTTTGCTGCCTGGGCCAGGTTCTCGGGTGCGGCCGGAATGGCGTGGGCGTCGTCGAACACTGCCGCTCCGGAATTGAGGAAGATAGCCTGCGGGGCGTTGCGGGCCATCATCATGCCATGCGGGTGAGGACGCGCCATAGCGTGCCGGCGGAGTCCCGCTGCCAGAGGCACAAAGGGCTGCGGCCCAACCAGGGGCGAGACTGCGCCAACCACCGTCGGTTGCCCGCTCACGCTCACCAGGGAGACGGCAGGCGGGGTCATATTGGCCGTGCTGCTCAGGCCCATGTTGGTGATGGAAAGGGTCGCGTTGGTGGCACCGGCAACGTTGCCGGGAGTCGCGTTGCTGGCCCCTGCGGGTGAGAGAGAAACCGAGTTGAGGCTCAGCATGGGAGTGCTGACCACCGGGTAGTTGAACTCATCCCAGAGCAACCGATTGCCGGCAAAACCGGTGTTGGTCACCCACGTCTGCCCAAAGGCCTGCACTGCCGCCAAACTCAGCACGAGAACTGACAACGCCAGGAACCCGCGACGCATAATTTCCTCCTCCCGGATGGTCGGCCGGGCATTCGGGCAAATCTTAAAGTATTTCCTGCTGAAAAGTCACTAACTTCCTATGTAGCGGGCATATAAGCTTCTGGCGACCGCGGTGTCTGAAGTGCCTTTGATAATGGCCCGGCCATCCGGAAACAGGGTGAATTCGTAGGGCTCATGCCAGAACTTGAGCACGAATTCATTGTGGCGCACGGTGCCGTGGGGCCTAAGCCGTTCACTCATAAGGGCAAAATCCATGGGGCGGGCGCGCTCATGAATCTGCACCGAATTGCGCCCGCAGAGAGTGATATGGGCCCGGCCCTCGCCTGCCAGATGCACAAAGTCGCGCCGGCCGCAGGCGCGGCAGTCAGGGTGGGGCTTAGCCGCCTGAATGGCAGAAGTCCGGTTGGTCCAGAGGTCCCAGGAAAGCAGGGTGCGGCGCAACTGTTCGCGCGCGCCCACCAGCAGCTTGAGAGCTTCGCCCGCCGCCGCAGAGGCGACCAGGCTGACGGCTGGTCCCATCACTCCCGCGGTTTCGCAAGTTTCCAGCGCCCCTCGGGGCGACTCCGAAAACATGCAGGCCAGGCAGGCCGTCTCGCCGGGCAGGATGTTCATGGTGATGCCATAACTGCCGACGGCAGCGCAGTAGATCCAGGGCAGCCCGCGCTGCACGGCGAAATCGTTCAGCAGATAACGGGTTTCAAAATTGTCGGTGCCGTCCAGGAGCAGGTGCGTTCCCGCGAGCAGGCGGTCAATGTTTTCCGGCGTGAGATCAGCGACCTGAGGCTCGAGCAGAATCTGGGAGTTGCAGGCGGCGAGCTTGCGGGCAGCGGCAATGGCTTTGGGCAGGGAAGCGGCGGCATCGGCTTCGTCGAACAGCGCCTGGCGCTGCAGGTTGCTGGCTTCCACGTAATCGCGGTCAATGATGCGCAGAGTGCCCACGCCGGCGCGGGCCAGCAATCCGGCAATGGTGGAGCCGGTAGCGCCACAGCCCACGATGCCGACGCGCGCCTCCGCCAGCCGCTGCTGCCCCTCAGCGCCGATGCCGGCAAACAAAATTTGCCGCGAGTAACGCTCTTCGTAACTCACTGGCCATCCCCTCAGCATGTACTAACCCTTTATTATAGGAGTCAGTAACTCGCGCATCGGAGAATGGCCTGCAAGCCGGGTCAGGGCGCCCGGAGGCAAGGCCCCAACGGGACGCCTGGCGTCGCCCCGTCGTGCAACGTTGCCTCGGTGACCGGGTTTATCGAAGTGGCTAGAATCCACCTCAGACGGGGTATGCAAGCCGGCAAGGAGTCCCATTGGCGGTAAGGACATTATGCGTCCGGGCGCTGGTGACGGTGGCAATCAGCATGGCCTGCGCCCTGTTGCCGCCTCTGACCCAGGCTCAGCACACCACGCCGGCTGAGGAAGTGCATCGCCCGCAAGCCGCCGCACTGCCGCAAAACTCTGTCCTTTCGCAGCCGGCAGCCACCGGCTCAACTGACGCTTCCCCACCTGCTACCGCTTCCACTCCGCTGGGGGCGATTTTCGAATATCAGGGACTGCCGGTACGCGAAATCCGCTTCGCTGGAGTGGAAAGCGGCGATCTGCAGCAGTTGCAGAAGGTGGTCACACAAAAGGCGAATCAGCCCCTGGACCGCTTCAAGGTTCGCGACAGCGTGCGGGCTCTGTTCGCCACCGGGCGTTTTGCCGATATCCAGGTGGAAGCCGACCGGACGCCGCAGAATGAGGTCACGCTGGTTTTCCGGGCCGTGCAGAATTACTTTGTGGGCGTGGTCAACGTGGAGGGAGCGCCCCGCGAGTTGACCAATACCCAGCTGGGCAACGCCAGCAAGCTGCAACTGGGGGAGCTCTACAGTGCGGAAAAGCTGCAGACCGGCATTGATCGTATGGGCCAGTTGCTGCAGGAGAACGGCTACTACCAGGCCACTATCACGGAGAGCGAGCAGCGCGATGCGTTGACCCAGCAGGTGAACATCTCCTTCCACGTGGATCCCGGGGCGCAGGCGCGAGTGGGGCGCATCACGCTTACCGGGCACGCGGGATATAGTTTGCTGGACCTGTTGAATGCCGCGCACTTCCACCCTGGAGACCGGGTGATGGCGCAGAGTATCACCAGCGCCTTGCGTCGCCTGCGCAAGAAATACCAGAACATCAACCGGCTGGAGGCGCAGGTCTCAATTCCCAGCCAGAGCTTTCAACCGGCCACCAATACGGTGGATTATGTGCTGCATGTGGAGCCCGGACCGATCGTGATCGTGCGCGTGCAGGCAGCAGGCATACGCATGGGCGAAATCAAGAAACTGATTCCGGTTTATGAAGAGAATGCGGTAGATGAAGACCTGGTGAATGAAGGCCGCCGCAATTTGCGCGATTACATGCAAACCCGCGGTTACTTTGACGCCGAAATCAACGTGCGCCAGGAATTCGATGAAAAGAAAAACGAGCGCCAGATCGTTTACATCGTCGAGCGCGGCATCCGCCACAAGCTGACCAACATAAATTTTTCCGGCAATACCTATTTGGATACGGCCACCATCCGCGAACGCATGCAGGTGCAGCCGGCCGGGCGCATCTTCTCCCAAGGCCTGTACAGCCAGCGGTTGCTGGCCGGCGACGTGAAAACCATTGAAGATCTTTACCGTGCCAACGGTTTCCAGCAGGTGGAGGTGACATCGGCGGTGCGTGACAACTACCTGGGTCAAATGGGACGCATTGCGGTTGAGATTCACGTCGCTCAAGGCCCGCAGACCCTGGTAGGCAGCCTGCACATTGAAGGCAACCGCACCATTCCCGAAGACGCGCTGCTCCCTAACCTCTCCAACGTGGAAGGGCAGCCCTTTTCAGAATCCAATATCGCAGCCGACCGGGATGCCATCCTCACCTACTACTTCAATAATGGATTTCCCGATGCCGCTTTCGAGTACACGGCCAAGCCGCCGGCGGGGCAGCCCAACCGCATGGACCTGACCTACACTATTCGCGAAGGGCAGCAGTTTTTTGTGGACCGCGTGCTGGTAGACGGCCTGAATTACACCCGGCCCTACGTGGTGCGCCGCGAACTGCAGGTGCACACCGGCGATCCCATCAGCCAGAACCAGATGTACGACAGCCAAAGCCAGCTCTACAACCTGGGCATCTTCAACGAAGTGGATACGGCGGTGCAGAATCCGGAAGGCGACGTGGCCCAGAAAAATGTGCTGTTCAGCGTGAAGGAAGCCCGCCGCTATACCTTCAACTATGGGTTCGGGTTTGAAGCGCAGACCGGCCAGCCGGCAGGTCCGACCCAGCCCCAGGGAGAAACCGGAGTGAGCCCGCGCGTCTCCTTCGGCGTAACCCGCCTGAACTTTCGCGGGCGCGACCATACCATCTCGTTCAAGTCGCACTTCGGCCGCCTGGAGCAGCGCGCCCTGGTGAGCTACGACGCCCCGCACTGGTTTAACAACGACAAGCTGCGTTTTACCCTGGCCGGCTTTTACGACAATTCGCTGGATGTTGTGACCTACACCTCCAACCGGCTGGAAGGCTCAGCGCAGATTGAGCAGAGCTGGAGCAGGGTGACCACCACCCTTTACCGGTTTACCTACCGCCGGGTTCAGGCTACCAACCTGGTGCCGCTCACGCCGAACCTGATTCCCTTACTGTCACAACCTGTGCGCGTGGGCATGCCCAGCATCACTTACATTCGCGACAAGCGCGACAATCCCATCGAGAGCACCCGGGGCAATTACACCACGGTGGACGCCGGAGTGGCAGCGGGCTTCTTCGGCTCCCAGTCCAACTTCAGCCGCCTGCTGGCGCAGAACACCACCTATTTACCTTTTGGTCCCAGGCGCAGCAAGAGCAAGTGGGTTTTTGCCCGCTCCACCACGGTGGGAGTGGAAAACCAGTTTGGCACCAGCCAGCTTATTCCGCTACCGGAACGGTTCCTCTCCGGCGGCGGTAATACCCTGCGTGGTTTTTCCATCAACCAGGCGGGCCCGCGTGACCCCTCCACCGGCTCTCCGCTGGGTGGAGAGGCACTGTTTATCAACAACCTGGAATTGCGCACGCCGCCCGTCTCACTGCCCTGGCTGGGCAACAACATGGGCTTTGTGGTTTTTAACGATGCCGGCAATGTTTTCGCTACTCCCGGGGATATGGCCAAGGGGTTCAGCCACTTAAGCCAGGACACCAGCCAATGCACGGTGGGCAGCTTAACCTGTAATTTCAATTATCTTTCGCAGAACGTAGGCGCCGGTGTGCGCTACAAGACGCCGATTGGTCCGCTGCGCTTCGACGTCGGTTATAACCTGAATCCGCCGGTTTTTCCGGTGAACCAGGCTACGGGTGACCAGGCCGTTTCCTTTCCCCACGTGGAGACTGGCCGCCACCTGAACTTTTTCTTTAGTATTGGACAGACATTCTGATGTGGCGACGCTGCTTACAAATCGGAGTGGTGCTGGCCCTGGCAGGCAGTAGCCTCATTGCCGGCGAAATCATCGAGCGCGTGGTCGCCACGGTCAACAAGCGTCCCATCCTGCAGAGCGACTGGGATGAGGAGGTGCGCTATGAAGCGTTTGTCAACCGCCGCGCCCTTTCTCGTGTGACGGTAGCTGAGCGCAGAGCGGCTCTCGAGCACTTGATTGACCAGGAACTGCTGCGCCAGCAAATCAAGGAGGACGAGGCCGAGGGAGTGCTTCAGCCCTCTGCGCCCAACGTCGAGAAGCGCCTGCAGGAGATACGCAAACAATATTCAGGCGCGGCAAAGCCGGCAGTGTGGCAGGCGGATTTGCAACGCTACGGCCTGCGCGAGGAGGATCTGGCGCGCCACATCATGCTGCAGGCCCGGCTGGAACGCCTGATTGACGCGCGACTCCGCCCTACCATTCACATCAGCCACAGCAGCATTGAAAGTTATTACCAGCAACAGCTCTTGCCCGAGTTGCGCAAAGCGGGGGTGAAGGATGTGCCCCTGGTGGAGGTTTCTCCCAAAATCGAGGAACTGCTCACGCAGCGCCGCATGAATGAACTGCTGGCAGCCTGGTTGCATGATTTGCGCTCGCAGAGCGACATCCGCATGGGAGGCGCGGAAGCCCCAGGAGTCAGCCAGCGATGAGCGCGGGCGCCCAGGCCGGTGCGGGCACGCACGGAGAGAACGGCGGGCCGCCGCGTAATCGTGTTCTGCTTCCGGCCGTCATCGGCATTCTCATCCTGCTCGCTTTCCTGGTGGCGGGATGGTATTTCAGCAGTCCCCGATTTCAGGAACTGGTGCGCGCCCGCGTGGCGGCCCAACTGCAAGGTTCGACCGGCGGGCGGGTGGAGTTGGGCGCGTTTCAATGGAACCTGTCTCAGCTGCGGTTTGAAGCGCGCAACCTGACCATTCATGGCAAGGAGGGGCCGGGAGAGCTGCCGTTTTTCCATGCCGATCGCGTCGAAGTCCGCATGCGCATTGCTTCTGTGTTCAGCCAGCGCGTGGCCCTGAGCTACCTGGGCATAGAACACCCCGTCATTCACCTGGTGTCTTATGCTGACGGCACCACGAATCAACCGCAGCCGAGTGTCAAGCCGCCCACGCTGCAAGCCAACGTGGAGGAACTGTTTCGCCTGGCGGTGCAGCGACTCGACGTAAACCAGGGTGAGCTGGTACTCAATGACCACAGCCTTCCCCTCGATCTCACCGCGGACGACCTGGTGGCCAGCATGGACTACGCTTTTAACCCTCGCCACTACGAGGGCAAGCTCCATGTCGGCAAGCTCGACACCCATCTTCAGGACATGCGTCCTTTCGCCTCCGCCGCTGACATGGAGTTCACACTGTGGCCGACTTCGGCACAGGTGAAGTCGCTGAACTGGAGCTCGGGCCAATCGCGCCTCACCGCCAGCGGCCACCTGGATAATTTCGGCAACCCCACCATTACCGCCGCCTACCAGGGCACAGTGGACCTGGCGGAACTGGGCGCCGTCTTACGGCGCAAAGAACTGCGCGGCGGCACGGCCGAGGTAGAAGGGCGCGCCACCTACGAACTGGGGAACTACCAGGCAAATGGGCGGGTGAACACGGAAAATGTGAGGCTCACCGCGCCTTCGGGCGTTCTCCGCCACGCCAGTTTCTCGGCAGATTATTTCCTCAGCAACGAGCGCTTCGCACTTTCCGGCATCTCCGGCCACGCCCTGGGCGGCAAACTCAGCGGCGAGTTGGAAGTCGTGAGCCGGGTGGAGCCCACACTCCGAGCTCCGCAGTACCATCGCTTGCCGCCGCCTCCGCGCGAACAGCGTGGAAAGGCAAATCTGCGGCTGGAAGGCATATCCCTGGCGCAGCTGGCGGAGAGCTTTTCCACGCGCTCATTTCCGGTTGGCCGGTTGCCCTTTGCCGGAAACGCGTCAGGCACGGTGCAGGCCGCGTGGCAAGGTTCGCCGGAAAATGCCGACGCCAAAATGGCCTTTGTGGTGGTGCCGGCCTCCCGAGGCCAGGGAAACGAGCTGCCGCTGAATGGGCAACTGCAGGCCAGCTACAGCGGCTCACGGCATCTGCTGACTTTTTCTCGCCTGGAAGCAGCCAGTCCGGCGGGCAGCTTGATGGCGAGCGGCACACTGGGTTCCTCCTCCGCCAACCTCAGCCTGAACCTCACGACCAGCAATGTAGCCGCGCTGCAGCCCATCGTGGCGGTTTTTCAGGGTCCAAGACGCATTCCCTTGGTGGTGCATGGAAAGGCCACATTCAACGGCACGGTGGCCGGCCGGAGTAGCGCGCCTACCTTCAGCGGCCACCTCCAGATCACCGATTTTGATACCGAGTTGCGGTCCCCGACCGCTGGGGCGCGAGCAGCCTACGCTCCTCGTCAAATCCACTGGGACCTCCTCAGCAGCGACGTGCAACTTGCGTCCTCTAACCTGGTGTTGCGTCACGGCCTGCTGCGGCGTGGGCCCGCGGAGCTGGATTTCGATGGAAACATCGGCTTGAAAGATTATCGCGCGGTAGCGGCCAGCCCGCTTTCCGCTCAGCTACATGTGCATCGCAGCGAACTGGCCGATATCGTGGCTTTGGCCGGCTACAACTACCCCCTGACTGGGCAAGCGGATGCCACTGTTCGTGCCGAAGGCAGCTGGCAGTCGCCTCGTGGCCAAGGCACCCTCCAGGTCAGCCGTCCAGCTTATGGCGCCACTAAGTTCGACAGCCTGAGCGCAGATTTGCGTTTTGCCGGCAGCCAGGCCCAGCTGGAAAATGTGATCCTCACGCAGGGTCCGGCGCGGATCACGGGCACTGCAGGCTACGATTTCCACTCCGCCCAGTTCCAGTTCAACCTGCAAGGTGGCGAGTTCGATTTGGGAAAATTCAGCAGCTTGCAGGGGAGGCGCCTTAGCGTCGCCGGCCTCATGGATTTCTCGGCGCAGGGCTCGGGCACCCGCCAGGCGCCAGTTATTAGCGGCGCATTGCGCCTTCGCCGCCTGGTGTTCGACGGCGAGCCGGAAGGGGATTTTAGCCTCACGGCGACTACCCGCGACAACCACACCTACCTGGTGGGCCGGTCGCAGTTCAAGCAAGCCAGCCTGGACCTGGATGGCGATCTGCGCCTGCAGGATGATTTTCCCACGCAGATGTCGTTGCGCTTTTCACGCCTGGACGTGGATCCCCTGTTGCAGGCCTATTTCCGCGGCCGCATCAGCGGGCACTCTTCCAGCGCGGGCACAATAATCGTAAGCGGGCCGCTGCTCCGTCCCCGCGACCTGGCCGTGCGGGGTGACGTGGCTGAGTTCCGCGCCAACATTGAAAACCTCAAAATCCAGAACAGCGGGCCGCTGCAATTTAGTTTGGCGCAGCGCACGCTGACCCTGCGGCGCTTACACCTGGTGGGCGACGGCACCGACTTCGATGCCTCAGGAACAGCCCAATTGTCGCCGCCCGGCGTCCTCAACCTGCGCGCTGACGGCACCGTGAATCTGAAGATTGTGCAAACCCTGAACCCGGATTACATGTCGTCGGGCATGATGACGGTGGCGCTGCGCGTGGCCGGCACCATGGACGATCCCGACCTGCGCGGGCGGGTGCAGATTACCAATGGTGCGCTGGCCAACATTGACCTGCCCAGCGGACTGAGCAACATCAATGGCACACTGGTATTCAACCAGGACCGCCTGCGGGTGCAGAAGCTGACCGCGCAGACCGGCGGCGGGCTGCTGAACCTGGGCGGATTTATCACCTACAACCGCACCCTGAATTTCGACCTGACCGCTGAGGGCAAGGACATCCGCCTGCGCTATCCCCCGGGCATGAGCACCACGGCCAACGTCAACCTGCACCTGGTGGGCGGCCTTAACCGCTCCGCGCTATCCGGCGACATTCTGGTGACGCGCTTTCAACTGGCTCGCAACTTTGATTTCGCCAGTTATCTGGCGCACGCGCGAGCTCCCTCCACGTTGCCCAATCCGCAGTCGCCGCTCAATAATCTGCGGCTGGACGTGCACGTCACCACCACGCCCGAGCTGGACGTGCAGACCGCGATTGCCCGCATTGCCGGCGACGCCGACCTGCGGCTGCGCGGCACCGCCGCCAAGCCCGTGGTTCTGGGCCGGGTGGATATTGCCCGCGGCGACGTGAACTTCAGCGGCACCCGCTATCACCTGGAGCGCGGCGACGTCACCTTCAGCAACCCGGTGCGCATCGAGCCAGTGCTGGACCTGGAAGCCAGCGCCCGGGTGCGCGACTACGACATTACTCTCGGCTTCCACGGGCAGATTGATAAGCTCAACGCCACCTACAGCTCGGAACCGCCTCTGCCCACGGCCGACATCATCGCTTTGCTGGCCATGGGGCGCACGCGGGAGGAATCCGCCGTCCTGCAGCAGCAGGACACCACCTACACCCGGACGGCTTCCAACGCCATCCTCAACGAGGCTCTGAACAGCGCCAACAACAACCGCCTGGAGAAGATTTTTGGCGTCAGCCGGGTGAAGATTGACCCGGAAGCGGGTGGCGCCGAGAACAACCCCAGCTGGACCCGCGTCACCATCGAGCAGCAAATCTCCAATACCCTTACCCTTACCTACATCACCAACGTTTCTCAGGCCCAGCAGCAGATCATCCAGGCGGAGTACTACCTGACGCGCAACATCTCCCTCATTGCCTTGCGCGATCAGAATGGGGTGGTCAGCTTTGACGTCACTATTCGGCGGCGGAAGAAGTAGGGCCGGTTTGAGGCAGCAGGTCTCGAGCTGTGCTGCCGCAGGAGCCGCCGCCCTGGTTGAGCGGTGTCAAGGGTGCGACGACCTCGGCTGCTTTGCCAAAAATTCGGAACGCCTACGCCAAAAACGGGACAAACCCAAAGCGTTTTATTCTCATCTAAACAAGGGTTAGATGTTCGGATCATGCGAAATATGAAAGGCAAGAGGAGAAAGACCATGAGAAAGACAGCAGTTTGTCTCACGGGTGCGGTTCTGGCGTTGGCGCTGTGTTTGCCCGCCCTGGCCAAGGATAAGTCGAATTCCGGGGGGAACGACCAGCAGATCCAAAACAGCATGCAAAAGTGGCTGAAGGATAAAGGCAGCAAGTTCAGCGGCGTGCAGGCCTCGGTGGAAGACGGGGTGCTGACCCTTACCGGTCAGGTTCCGCTGCTCATCGACAAGCTGGATGCCGACAAGAAGGCTCACGGCATTGACCACGTACAGGGCGTGCGTAATGAGATTCAGGTTAAAAGCGGAGTTTCCGACCAGCAATTGCAGCAAACACTGAGCAATAAGCTGCGTTACGACCGCATCGGCTACGGCATTGTTTTCAACAATCTGACCTTGGGGGTGCAAAACGGTGTCGCCACCGTGGGGGGCAGCGTTCTGGACTATCCCAGTCGCGATTCTGCCCTGGCCATCGTGGAAACCACGCCGGGCGTGCAGGGCGTGGTTGACAACATTCAGGTGCAGCCTACCTCGAATTTTGACGACGAGCTGCGCATCCGCCTTGCCCGCGCCATCTATGGACAGCCGGCCATGCAAAAATACGCCATGGTTCCGGAAGCTCCGATCCGCATCGTCGTCAACAATGGCCACGTTACGCTCGCCGGCGTGGTGGACAGCCAGATGGATAAGCAGATTGCCGAAACCCAGGCCAAGTCCGTGCCCGGCGTGTTCAGCGTGGATGACCAGTTGATGGTGGCCCAGAAACAGAAGTAACAAAAGCTGACTAGCTGGCTAGCTTTCTGGCTGGCTAGCTAGTCACTTACCAGCTTTCCGGCTGCCTGGCTTTCTGGCTGGCGAGCCAGAGCACGCTTGGCAAACAGGTTTGTTCGGGTGGGCTAGTCAGCTAGGAAGCCACTGAGCTAGATAGCTGCCAAAGATGCAGTCCTTCTCTCCGCTACAATATTGTTGGTGGCCGTCCTGCACAACCTGCGCACCACGCTGGAGATGATCAAATGGGAGCACTCCATATTTGCGCTCCCTTTTGCTCTCTGCGGGGCCATGCTGGCCGCCCGCGGCTGGCCCACCGGCTGGCAGCTGAGCTGGATCATTGTCGCCATGGTAGCGGCGCGCTCCGCGGCCATGGCCTTCAACCGCCTGGCCGACGCTGAAATTGACGCCATCAACCCCCGCACGCAGGCCCGCGCCCTGCCCGCGGGCGCGCTCTCCCGCGGTTTTGTGGGCGCCTTCGTTACCGTGGCTTGCGCCGTGTTCGTGCTCGCCGCTTCGCAACTGAACCGGCTGACGCTGCTGCTTTCACCGGTGGCGCTGGCCATCGTTCTGCTCTATTCCTACACGAAGCGCTTCACCCGCTGGTCTCACGTGGTGCTCGGATTTGCCCTGGGTGTGGCTCCGGCCGCGGCGTGGATTGCGGTGCGGGGTTCGCTCGACGCGCGCATCCTGCTCCTTACCGCTGCCGTTACTTTCTGGGTGGGCGGTTTTGATGTGCTCTATGCCTGCCAGGACTACGATTTCGACCTGCGTAACGGGCTGCACTCCCTGCCCCGCTACCTGGGTATCGCCCGCGCCCTGCTCATTGCCCGCCTGTTTCACGCCGCCATGATGATGCTGCTGGTTGCTCTGGTGCTCAGCTTTCAGCTGGGCGCGCTGGGATTGGCGGGCGTGGCCGTGGTCGGCCTGCTGCTGGCCTACGAGCACTCGCTGGTCTCGCGCGACGATCTCAGCCGCCTCAACGCTGCCTTTTTCACCATGAATGGCGTCATCTCGGTGGTGTTCTTTCTGTTCGTGGCCGCGGACCTGCTGCTGCGAAGGTAGCTTCAAACGGCGGAATAGCTCATGTGGCCTGCTTGGAGCTCAGGAAGCCATGAGCGAATTCAGAATGCGCTTGATTTGCTCGATGTGATTGACGTCGTGCGCCGCCATATGCCGGCACAGTTCGAGCATCGTTACTTTTCCCCTTTCGGTGTGTGTCCCGTGACGTTGCCACTGCTGTGGCGTGAGGCGGGCAAACATGCGGAGGTTAGCATGGCGAAGCAGCCGGAACATGGCCAGGGCATCCGTGGGTTCCCAGGATGAGTAGTCGCCTAAGCGAGCCCATAGCTCCTGATCAAAGGCGGTTAGTTCAGGACCGTCGTGCTCCAGGATCTGCCGGTAACGCCAGGAATTCGCCAGTTCATCTTCCGCAAGGTGGGCGATAATCTGCAGCGCCGACCACTTGCCGGGGGCGGGAGGCTGCTTAAGCATTGCCGGAGCAATACCAGCAATCAAGCCGGCGACGGTCTCCGGCGCCTCGCGCTGCATGGCGATGGGGTCCTTACCTTCGACATAAGCCGCGAACCGGCTTTTATACTCTTCAGCAGTTTCAGTCATATCGTTTCCACCAGCAGCAACGATTTTATA
>DATJFA010000008.1:0-3342 GCA_035496015.1 Terriglobales bacterium
GAAATCAGAAACGGCTTGCCCGTATTCTTCAATTTTTCTTCGAGGCGGGCTGTGCAATCGCAACTGTTGCAGGCCCAGGATTCCGTGCCATTCTCGTCGCGGCATTTGCGGCGGTCGTGGGCATCCTGCACGCGGGTTAAATCAAAATATTGTTCCCAGTAGGGACGCTCTTCCTGCAGGGGCGTCGGACAGTAACAGGTCTCGACCCAGCGGGCTGTCTGGTCCTCACACAAACGCGCTTCGTGCATATTGCGGAGATATTCGCCTTCTGCGACCGAACCCTGACCCAACGTCTGTTGCGCGATCGCCTCGAGCAAATCGGCTTCACGCCCGGCCTTCACGCGTGCACGTACCAGGTAACGCATATTTACTCCCACATCAGAACACGTGGCGACGGACGCATTCGTCCGGCAGTTCGTGCCAAAATCGCAAAGGAAACATTGAATCCAGTAAGAGGGTGGGACGCATGGAACTCCGACCAGCAGCTTCAGATGAACATCTCATCCTGAGGGACGGGGCGGCGTTCTTCCCGGCTGCCGCGGTTGTGGCGATTTCTACCGAAGAAGAATCCCAAGCCCACCGACAGTCCCTGCATGAGACCCGAAAACTGGCGCACCGGAGAGACCACGGTCCTCTGCACGATGTCGGAAGTCTGTTCCACGCGGTCCAGGGTGCGGCTCAGCAGTTCGTCGGCGCGGATCACTTGCAAGCGCGCACGGTCCACTGCATCATTCACCGTCGCGTCCACACGTTCCACTTCAGAGCGGACAATTGTGGTCGCACTCTGCAGATTGTCGACGATTACGTCGAGTTTGGGGCGCATCTCGTTGAGCATCTGATGGCCCTGCTCGAAGGCTGGCAACAATTTGGACTTCACTTCGCCAGCAAGGGCTTCCATGCGTTCACTGCTCTTGCGCATCGTGACGTACATGGCCAGCAGGACGCCAGCCTGCAAAAGGACGGCAAACCCAGTCAGGGCGATGAACACCGTCAGCTTATCCATAAGTGAATTGTTCCTTGCGGCGCGTTCCCGGAGCAGGCTCGCGGGAACGCCGGCGCGGACTTACAAATTCTTGCCAGTTCCGGTCTCGGCCGTGGCTTCGTGATAAGCCTGCCGTCCTGCCTCGTAAGCAGCGCGGAACTGCTCTTTCTGCTGGTTCACCACCTCGCGGCCGCGGCCAGCCCACTCTTCGGCCTGTTCGCGCGCTTCACGCGCGCGGTTGCGAACGTATTCCCGGCCTTCTTCGGCGCGCGCCCGCAGCACTTCGCGGGTTTCACTGCCCGAACGCGGCGCATACAATACGCCAGCCAGCGCTCCCACTCCGAGACCTGCCAGGAACCACACAAAGCTGTTGCCGTCACGGTCTGCCATAGAAACCTCCTGAATAATAGCGTCCGACTACCGATGTTACATCCTCCATCAGGCAAATACAATTACAGGGGAGGCTGTAAAAGCCTGCCGGAGAACGGGTAAGCCGCAATGGGAAAAGGATACCGGAACGGGCGGAGAATAGGATGTGCCTTCACGGCGTGGCCGGACGCCTCCGCGACTTGGCGAGCGCCCGGCGCCACCTTCGAACCTACTTTGGCTGGGTGGGCGGAACTGCAGGTGTTTTCGGCGCAGGTTGCGTCTTCGTGGGCTGCGACTTGATGCCCTGCAGCACCGATCCCGATCCGCTGCGCTTGCTGGAGTAGACCGATAGCGTAATGGACGTAATCATGAACGCCACCGCTGACCAGGTAGTCGCTCTGGACAGTGCGCTGGCAGCGCCGCGCGGCCCGAACGCCGTCTGGCTGCCTTGCCCGCCAAACGCGGCCGAGAGATCGCCGCTGGTGCCGCTCTGCAGCAGCACTACTATGATGATGAAGAAACAAACCAGGATGTGAACCGCAACGATCAAACCGTAGATCATAATTTTACTTTTCCCTGCCTGATGGCACGTTTCAGATGGCTGGAACACCGGTCTTCAGGTTTAGTCTGAAGAAAGATCTATGGTGCGGAAGGGGGGATTTGAACCCCCACGCCTTTCGGCGCCACCCCCTCAAGATGGTGTGTCTGCCAGTTCCACCACTTCCGCACAGGGACAAATCTCACTGCCCAGCAGCAGTTTATTATAGCAAAGCGAAATCCCCACTCTCCCTCTCTATGTTCCCCAGATGTTCCCCAGTGAACCCTGTGGTGAAAAGACCTTGCCGGCGCACCAACCTGCAAGACGGAAGCCTCGTTTGACCTGGCGCGCAAACGTTAGTAGCCTGTCGCCCTATGGCTGGGGGAAATAAAGGTGCCGGCAACGGGGCGAGCCTAAGTTCTGAACTGCCTCGCAGGCTGGGCTTCTTCGACTCCTTGTCGATCGTAATCGGAGTCATTATCGGGGCGGGAATCTTTCTCGTCCCTAGCCTGGTCGCACAGCAATTGAAGTCTTCCTCCGCCATTCTGTCGGTCTGGATATTTGCCGGCATCATCTCCTTCTTCGGGGCTCTGGCCTGTGCTGAACTCGGCACCATGTTCCCTGCGACCGGCGGGCAATATGTTTTCCTCCGGGACTCTTGGGGGCCGCTCGTCGGATTTCTTTGCGGCTGGTCGATGTTCTTAGTCGCGCGCACCGCGCAAGTCGCGTGGCTGGCCGTCACCCTCGCGCTATACGTGTCCTACTTTGTCCCGCTCTCGGGACTCGCATCGAAGCTGCTTGGTCTCGGCGCGATCGCAGCCTTCACGCTCATCAACTATTGGGGCGTCAAGGCGGGCGCTCTGGTGCAGAAAATCTTCACCCTGGCCAAGGTCGCCGGACTGTTGCTGATCATCGGCAGCGCTTTTCTCTGGAGCGGCACAGTTTCAGCCGCTGCTCAGCCATCGCTCGGAAGATTTTCCCTGAGCGGCTTCGGCGTGGCCTTGATCGCCTGCGTGCTGGCCTGCGACGGCTGGGTGCAGCTGAGTTTTGTCGCGGGGGAAATTCGTAATCCGCAGCGGAATATTTTGCTGGCGCTGGGCATTGGCTCCGCCGTGTGCACTGCCATCTACCTGCTGGCCAATGTGGCCTACCTGCGCGTGCTGTCGATTCCGGAGATTGCTGCCAGCGATCATGTGGCCGCGGCGGTTGCCGCCCGCGTGATGGGCAGCGGCGGAGGGAAGTTGGTTTCGCTGATCATTCTGATGTCGATTATCGGAACGCTGAACGGCTGTTTCCTGACGAGTCCGCGAGTTTACTTCGCCCAAGCGCGGGACGGACTTTTCTTTCGCCGATTCGCGACTGTACATCCCAGGCACCAGACGCCGAGCTTCGCAATTATTGCCCAAGCCGTATGGGCCGCGGTGTTGCTGGTGACAGGATCGTTCGAGTCGCT
>DATJFA010000009.1:0-2979 GCA_035496015.1 Terriglobales bacterium
AACATCTCCCTCATCGCCCTGCGCGACCAGAACGGGGTGGTCAGCTTCGATATCAGCATCCGGCGTCGCAAAAAGTAGCGCACCAGGGTGCCCGACGGCACGTCGTATCCTGCGGTCTTTTGCCGCATTGTCCCGAACTGGGAAAGGTCGCCATCGGTTCGGTAAAAGCCAGAATCACCTCTCAACTTTGAGCGCCTACACTAAAAGCGAGACAAAACTACCCGTCTTACTCTCATCTAAGAACGAGGAGCTGGGGAATCAGACTGAGAGGCAAGAGGAGAAAGAACATGAGAAAGATGGCAGTTTGCTTTTGGGCCGTGCTGCTGGCCTTAGTCTTAGCGGCGCCCGCGCTGGCCAAGAGTGATTCTAATGGCGGCAAGTACGACCAGGGGATCCAGAACAGCATGCAGAAGTGGCTGCAGGATCACGGCAGCAAGTTCAGCAGTGTGCAAGCCTCCGTGCAGGACGGCGTGGTTACGCTCACCGGCGAGGTGCCGCTGCTGGTTGACAAGCTGGACGCCGATAAGCACGCTCACGGGATTGACCACGTGCAGGCGGTGCGCAATGACATTCAGGTGAAGGGTGGGGCTTCCGACCAGCAGTTGCAGCAGCAACTCGCCAACAAGCTCCGCTACGACCGCATCGGCTATGGCGTGATTTTCAATTCCCTGACCTTAGGCGTCAACAATGGGATCGTGACCGTGGGTGGCAGCGTGCACGATTATCCCAGCCGGGATTCCGCCCTGGCGATCGTGGAGACTACTCCGGGCGTGCGCGGCGTGGTGGACAACATCCAGGTGCAACCCACCTCGAACTTCGACGATGCACTGCGCATCCGCCTGGCCCAGGCCATTTACGGTCAGCCGGCCATGCAGAAGTACGCCATGGTTCCGGAGGCGCCCATCCGCATCGTGGTCAATAACGGCCACGTCACGCTCAATGGCGTAGTGGATAGCCAGATGGATAAGCAGATCGCAGAAACCCAGGCCAAATCCGTGCCCGGAGTTTTCAGCGTGGATAACCAGCTGGTAGTAGCAGGGAAGCAGAAGTAACCGATCAGTGGCCTGTGGCCGGTGCTTAGCGTCAAACCGCTGAAGACCGGCCACTGCCGCTGACCACTTTGCTTCCATTCCCCTCCGTTACAATGTCTTCGTGCCCATCCTGCACAACCTGCGTACGACCCTGGAAATGATCAAGTGGGAGCACTCGATTTTTGCGCTCCCCTTTGCGCTCTGTGGCGCCATGCTGGCGGCCGGAGGCTGGCCCACGGTTTGGCAGCTGAGCTGGATCATTGTGGCCATGGTAGCGGCGCGTTCGGCGGCGATGGCCTTCAACCGCCTTGCCGATGCCGAAATTGATGCCATCAATCCGCGCACCCAGACGCGCGCCTTGCCCAGCGGAGCCCTGTCCCGCGGGTTCGTGGGCGCCTTCGTCACGGTAGCGTGCCTGGTGTTTGTGCTGGCGGCCTCGCAGTTCAACCGCCTGACCCTGCTGCTCTCGCCGGTCGCCCTCGCGATTGTCCTTCTCTACTCCTACACCAAGCGCTTTACCCGCTGGTCGCACCTGGTGCTGGGATTTGCCCTGGGCGTGGCGCCGACTGCCGCCTGGATTGCGGTGCGCGGCTCCCTCGATCCCCGCATTCTGCTGCTCACGGCGGCCGTTACTTTCTGGGTAGGCGGCTTCGACGTGCTCTATGCCTGCCAGGATTACGATTTCGACCTGCGCAACCAGTTGCATTCCATCCCCCGCTACCTGGGCATTGGACCCGCTCTGCTGATTGCCCGCCTCTTCCATGCCGCCATGATGTTGCTGCTGGTTGCCCTGGTGCTCAGCTTTCACCTGGGCGCGCTGGGGCTGGCCGGCGTAGCGGTGGTCGGTCTGCTGCTGGCCTACGAGCACTCGCTGGTTTCCCGTGACAATCTCAGCCGGCTGAACGCCGCGTTCTTCACCATGAACGGAGTGATCTCGGTGGTGTTCTTCCTGTTCGTGGCCGCCGACCTGCTGCTGAAATAGCTGACTAGCTGCCTGGCTTTCCCTCGCTTCGCCTGCCATCGGATCACACTCACCTGTGACGAAGTCCCGCTCCTGCGCTATCATCATTACGTGGCCCCGACGCATCCCTTCCAGACTGATGACGCGCGCTTGCAGCCGATTGCTGAGAAGGTCCTGAGCGGACATCGGCTCAGCAGTGATGACGCGCTCGCCTTGTACGCTTCGCCCGACATTCTGGCTGTGGGCTGGCTGGCTAACCAGGTGCGCGAGCGCCTGCACGGCGATAACACCTATTTCAACGTCAACCGCCACATCAATCCCACCAACGTCTGTGTGGCCGCCTGCCGGCTGTGCGCGTTTGGCCGCAAAAAGGACACTCCCGGCGCCTACACCATGGCCCTGGAAGAAGCGTGGCAGACCGCTGCTTCCGGCTACAGCGAGGCCGTCACCGAGTTCCACATTGTCGGAGGGCTGCATCCCGACCTGCCGTTTCAGTACTTCCTTGACCTGATTCGCGGGCTCAAGGAGCGCTTTCCCAGCGTGCACCTGAAGGCCTTTACCATGGTGGAGGTGGCGTATTTGGCGAAACGCGCCAAGCTTTCCATCCGCGAAACGCTGGAGCAGCTCAAAGCCGCGGGCGTGGATTCATTGCCCGGCGGCGGAGCGGAGATTTTCGCCGACCGCATCCGCCACATGATCTGCGATCACAAGATTGATGGCGACCAGTGGCTGGAGACGGCGCGCACCGCCCACCAGATGGGCCTGCGCTCCAACGCCACCATGCTCTACGGGCACATCGAGAGCGACGAGGACCGGGTGGACCACCTGCTCAAGTTGCGGGCTTTGCAGGACGACACCGGCGGCTTCCAGACCTTTATCCCGCTGGCGTTCCATCCCGCGAACACCCCGCTGGAGCACTTGCCGACCACCACCGGAATGCTCGACCTGCGCCAGATCGCGGTGAGCCGGCTGCTACTGGACAACTTT
>DATJFA010000010.1:0-4665 GCA_035496015.1 Terriglobales bacterium
TTGTTCAGCAGCGAAAATTTGAAGTCGCGCACCAGCCGTGGCCACTGCTGCGGCGTCTCCGTGAGCAGCGCCAGGGTAAAGCGGTTGCGGACGTCGTTGTCGCCTACCGCCCGATCGTACTGCGGGAACAGGTAATTTTCCGGCGTGTTGGGCAGGTTGACCGTCGTGGAAATGTCAATGGACTTCGAGTAAGTGTAATTGGCCAGCACGCTGAAATGATTCGTGAACGCCCGGCGCAGGCTGGCGGTGCCGGCGTTGTAAATGGAGAACCCGATGGGCTTCACATAGAGTACGAAGCCGAAATTGGGGTCGGCGGGCCGGAACGATTGCTTGCAGCCAGAAGCGACGAGTGGATCGCAGCCCGGCAGCGGCAGGCCATTGATGCTGGAATAAACCGGGAGGCGGTCGGCATGCATCCACTGGTAGCCCACTGTGGCGTACCAGTCCTTGCCGATCTGGCGTTCTACTTCCAGGCTGGCCTGCTCCGAGAGCGGTTGCGGGAACTTGCGTGCCGCATAGCCCAAAGGCACCTGCACCAGGTTGCTGGGCGCCGGATAAGCGCCGGTGGCCACAAAATTCTTGACCGTCTGCTGCAGGAAAGGAAACCAGGGATAGCACAGTCCCGGCACGATGGGGTTCTTGGTGGTGCAGGCACCCACTGCTCCCGAGGCCCCAAAGCCAATCAGGTTCTGGCTGGGGTTGGCGAACTCCGGCAGCAGTGGCTGATTCATATAGCTGAATTCTGACGCCCCAATCCAGCTCACCATGATGTCGCTGTACACAAATGGCCCGGTGAACATGCCCGCTCCCCCGCGCACGACGCCCTTGCCGCCGCTGAACGAATAAGCAAATCCCACCCGCGGCTGCACGTTCCCGTAGTTTGTGGGATGGAAGGCGCCCTGGATCTTCACGTCGCTCGCCGACGGCATCTTGTCCACGTCGTAGCGCAGGCCCAGGGTGAAGCTCAGGTTGGGGCGCGCCTTCCACTGGTCCTGCGCATAAAGCGAGTACATGGTGTGCAGGTAATCCAGCGAAGTCGCGTCGTTGAACGTCTGCTGGCTCGGTCCGGCGTAGAGCCCGTTTTGGAAATTCGCATCACGGTTGGGAATCTGCTGGTTGAACAGCGAACGCGGCTCCAGGAACAGGAAAGCCACCGGTGTCGCCGGCCCAAAGGCAGCGAATGGTCCAACCCCGAAAAAGCTCTGCGGCGCGAAAATGCCGAAGCCGGGGCTGAACAGCGTCACCTGCGTGCTGGTCCACACCGGTTGGAAGCTGCCCCCAAATTTGAAGGTGTGGCTGCCGCGTGTGTAGGTCAGGTTCTCCGCCGTTTGGAAGTGCTGCTCGCGATAGAAGCGCACGCTGCCCACAAATCCGCCTGACGACATCAGGTCCGGAATGCCCAGCGCTGGCTCAAATCCCAGGCCTTTGGGTTCCAGGTTAAAGTTGCGCCGGTTGTACTGCATCAGGGTTTCCGAGGTCAGATCGTGGCTGAACACATGAATCAGGTTGCTGTACAGCGTCTGATCCCTCACCGGGTTATCGCGATATGAGGATGGCAGTCCCTCGCCCGGCGCCGCGCCGCGCACATTCTGCTTGCGCGAGTCGTTGAACAGGTAGCTGATGTTCAGGAACGTGTTTCCGCTCAGCGTGTTGTTGGTCTTGGCGATGAATTTGTCGTAGTTGTCAATCTGCAGCAGCGAGCCCAGGTTCTCCGGCTTCAGACCCAGCATTTGTTTCACCTGGTTGATGCTGGGCGTGCCCGGCCCCAGACAATTCGGCGTGTCTATGCAGTGCAGAATGAAAGACGAGTAGAGCGGCGACTCAGCGCGCCTCTGCCCCTCATAGCCCAGGAAATAAAAATTCTTGTCCTTGCGCACCGGGCCGCCCATCTCCGCACCGAACAGGTTGGACCGCAGCGTGTTGAATCCCGGAGCCGAGAGCAGGTTCTTTCCGTTCAGGTTGTTGTTGCGGAAGTACTCATAAGCCGCGCCGTGAATGTCGTTGGTGCCCGACTTGGTCACGGTGTTCACCACCGACCCCAGGTTGTTGCCGTTGTCTGCCGTATAGGGGCTGTCCACCACGCGAAATTCCTGCACCCAGTCCTGCGACGGGCTGATGCGCTGCACCCCGGAAATGCTGGTGTTGTAATCAATCCCGTCCAGCGCGAAGAACGAGCTGTGGCTCTCGCGAATCCCGCCAAAGCTCAGCTTGAGTACGGTTTCGGTAAAGGGCGATTGCGATCCCACCGCCGTGCTGCGGCCTACGTCCACGTTCGGCGTCAGCAGCACAAAGTCAATAAAATCCCGCCCCGAAATCGGCAGGTCGTTAATCTTGGGGGTGTCAATTACCTGGCTGACTTCCGACTGCTCGGTATCAATCCCCTGCGCGGTCTCCTGCACCTCCACTTCCTGTTTCACCGTAATGCCCAGGCTGACGGTGAGCGACGCCGTCTGGCCTACGGAGAGTGTTACCGGCATCTTCAGGGGCGTGAATCCTTTGACTTCGGCGCTGAGCTGGTAGCTGCCCGCGGGCAGTCCAGGGATGACCGACAGCCCGTGCGACTCCGTGACGTCGGTGCGCTGCGCTCCCGTCTGCGTATTCTTCACCGTGACCGTGGCTCCGGGAATCACGGCCCCGGTCTGGTCCTGCACCGTGACTTTCAGCGTGGCCAGTTCCTGTGCGGCGAGCACAGACGATAGCAGCAGGATTCCGCAAACCGCAGCCCACATCCGAGACGAAGTTCGGCGCATTTCTCCCCCTTGAGACTTAATCAGCTTCCAGCAACCTGCATTTGATTGAAAAACACAACCCGGCGTTTGGAGAAAACGCCGCTCCAGCTAGTACTTGCTAACTGACCGCTCCTCGTATCCACCCCAGCGAACCCAGATTTCTTTGTAATGAAATAGTTACGTAATTTGGCCGGATGATTCCGTACGCGAGGCCCGGAGGACAAATTAACCCCTGTTGAACAATTCCACACAGCGATTTGAAAAGAAAGCGGCTTATTCAACAACGGAGCAGAAGCAATGTCAAGACTTTAGGCGGAAATTCAAGCGCACCGGCGCATCAAGATGGGAAGCGTTGCGATTCGCAACAGCGGTTGTGACATTTTGCTGTAGCCAAGTTCGGCTCTAAACCCCTGCCGCCGCCATCCCGTTGATCATCTTTTCCGCTTCTTTGCCGTCGAACCACCACGGCGTGTAATCGGGTGGGTTGTTGAAGCCGTTGGCAATCTTGGAAGCCAACCGCGGAATCTGGCTTGCTGCCCCCATCAGTTGCAGGATCTGCGGTTCGGGCGGAACCAGCAGGGAGTTGGTCCAGCGCGTCACCCACTGGGCATAGCTCCAGAATTGGTCGAAGCTTTCCTGCATCCACGCGGCATCAAACGGCTTGTTACCCCGTTCCAGAATGCGCTTCAGGTAAATCGCCGCGCCCTTGCTGGCTGTATTTGAGCCTTGCCCTGTGATCGGGTCATTGGTGCACACCACGTCCGCCATGCCCAGCGCCAGCTTGCCCGAAGGCAGCTTGCAGATGGGCTTGCGCACGGTGGGCGCGAACCGGCCCGCTAGAATGCCGTTCTCATCGGTGAGTTCCACATGGCTGCAGCGGTCGGCTTCTAGCGGCATCAGGGTCTCCAGGATCCATTTGCTCTTGGCCAGATGCTGTTCCGGCGTCTTCACGTCCGCCCAGCAGTCCATCGGACCGCCCGGCACGCCTTCAAATACCATAATTTCGCAAGCACCGGTTGTGGTCAGCGCCGGGAACACGAAGTACTCTCCCACCCCGGGAACCAGGTTGAATGACACCGCGGTGAACGGTTTCCTCGGCTCCATTCCCTTCACGTAGGTGAGGGCAAGCGCGCGCATGGGCTGGTCGAACGGCGACTTCTCCGCATCGCGTTCGAACATCCGGTTGATCTCGCCCTTGCCGGCGGCCACAATCACCAGGTCGTTCTTCTTGGCGTATTCGTCCACGTCCTTGGGCCCGGCATCCTGAATCACCAGGTTGCCGCCGCGCTTGGCAAATTCCTTCAACCATCCGGAAAACTTCACCCGCTGGTCCACCGACTGCCCGTAGTGATCGAGTTTCGCTTCCCAGAACAGCGCCTTGGTGCGGTTAGGACCGGGGATGGTAAACGCAATCCCCTCCGTAATTGGACATTCCTTTTCCCAGAAGTTAATGCCGAGGTCGCGCTCGTTCTGCAGGGAATCGTGGAACATGAATTGGCTGGAGGTGACGCGCCCCTTCAAAATCTGCTCCGGCGTGCGGTTGGACACCACCGTCACTTCATACTTGTTCCGCAGCAGGCCCAACGCCAGCTGCAACCCCGATTGCCCGCCGCCGATAATTGCGATTTTGCGCATGTGTTCGCTCCTGATCGCCTGGTGATTCCTCGGTTATCCCCAATACTGCCGGAACCGGCTGCATACTATACCGCCAATCCCGCCGGCGCCGCAAAATCACTGGACTGCTCAAGAACGCTGCGCTGCTGTTTCGAGCTTTGTTGCCAAGAACAGTGTTGCTAAATGAGGAAGCCACATGCCGAGCCGGCTTTTCGTAACGGAGCAGGAACCAGTTTTGGGCCAGCCGGTATTTTCTTGATTGTCATCCTGAGCGCAGCGAAGGACCTGCTTTTCATTTTCCCCGACCTTCATTCAACATGTT
>DATJFA010000011.1:0-2941 GCA_035496015.1 Terriglobales bacterium
AACCGTTCCCGCAGCTGCAAGCGCGCGCGCAGCAGCCGCGATTTTACTGCCGGCACACTCAGTTCCAGGGCCTGTGCCGTCTCTTCCGTGGAAAGACCCTCCACGTCGCGCAACACAAAAACGGTGCGGAAGCCGGGCGGCAAACCCTGAATGGTCTTGCCTAAAATGTCCCGCAACTCCGCCTCGTTGTAAAGCTGCTCCGGGTTTGGGCTCCAGTCCGCCACCTCGCGGGGCATGGAGTCCTCTTCCGTCTGCACTTCCTGGTCAAGCGAAACCATGCGCTCGGGACGGCGGCGCCGCAACTTCATCAGCGCCTCGTTCACCGCGATCCGCACCAGCCAGGTGTAAAACTTGCTCTGCCCCTGAAACTGCTCCAGGTTCTCGTATGCCTTCAGGAACGCGTCCTGGACTACGTCTTCCGCATCCTCGCGGTTCTGCGTGATGTGCAGAGCGATGCGGAACACATTGCGGTCGTAGCGCTTGACCAGCTCGCCAAAAGCGCCTACATCGCCCTTTTTGGCGGCCTGAACCAGGCTCAGCTCATCGCTGACCGGCTCATTCACTTTGGTTTGGATGGTTTCCATGATGGTACGATTCAACTTTTCTCGGTTGCCCGGAAACCCGGCCCTCATTCTACCCGTTTTCGCCTACCTGTGCTGCAAAGGCAGGGGCAACCAAGTTAGACGTTGGATGCGGCATTTAGTTGACATTTAATCCCTCCCGTCCCGCTTCCAGGGCACCCGGCGGTGCAGCCTGAAGGTAACTTGCCGGTGGCCGGCAAATACGGTATGAAACACCTAGATCTTCCTAAGATTTAGGGAAAGGCGTGTCCGGCAAAGGTTTAGCACGTCATGGCTGATAACAACTGGATCCAGGAAATAGTGGGACGGGTAGTCTCGCAGGTGCTGGAGAGCCAGTTTCCTGCCTTACGCGACGAACTGGTGCGGCGCGTGTTGCAGGAGCTGCAGCCTGAGCTGGAAGCTCCTGCCCAGCCCAGTCCCAGGCATCTGCTGCAGGCCATCTCTGGGGTGCGGCAGGCAAGCGGACAGAAGGAGATACTAGGCGCCCTGCTGGACGGCGCCGGCCAGTTCAGCAGCCGGGCTGCTTTGTTCGTGGTACGGGGCGCCTCCGTAACCGGCTGGCAGGGCCGCGGGTTTGCTCATCCTGACGACGTAAAAAATTTCGCCTTGGAAGCCTCCGCTGGGCTGTGTGCTCGTGTGCTGGAGGAAAAAGCGCCGGTCCGCGGCACTGCCCAAGACCTGGATGTTGCTTTCACCTCCACCTTTGGCGCTCCCCAGAATGAGCGCGTGATTTTGCTTCCTCTGCTCCTGAAGGAGAAGGTGGCGGCCGTGCTCTATGCCGATGGCGGCATCGAAGGCGATGGCCAACTGGATGACGCCGCTCTGGAGATGCTGGTTCTCTCCAGCGGTCTGTGGCTGGAGATTGTCGCTCTGCGGCGGGCGACAGCCAGCCAGGAAACTGCCGAACCGGCTGCCGCTCCGGTCGAGCGAGCCGAAGCCGCTGCCGTCGAGAGCGCGCCGCCTGCGCCCACTCCAGCGATGGCGGCAGTTGCCGAGCCGGTAACCGAACCGCAACCAGTGGTCGAAGCCGTCGCTCAGCCTGAGCCATTACCCGAAGCTGAGCCCGAACCGGCGCCGATGGCCATGGCCGCTGCAGCCGCCGCCGGACCTGCCAGCATGCCTGCTTCAGTTCAGCCGCCGGCGGCTGGGGGCGACGAAGCTCTCCTGCGCAAGGCCCGGCGCTTTGCCAAGTTGCTGGTGGATGAAATCAAGCTTTACAACAAACCCAAGGTGCAGGAAGGCAAGGAAAATCGGGACCTCTATGAGCGTCTCAAGGAAGACATCGAGAAGAGCCGCGCTGCTTACGAAAAACGTTACGGCAGCACCGTGGCTGGGGCCGCCAGCTATTTTGACCAGGAGATTGTTCAGAACCTGGCTGACAATGATCGCTCTCTTCTGGGCGACAGCTTCTCTCGTTAGACTCGAGCCAAGATGAATCCTTCTGCCGACAGCAGTGCGATCCGGCTTGAAGCACAGCCCTCGCCAAATTGCTGGTGCAAATCAAGCTCTACAACAAGTCCAAGGTGGAAAGAGGACGAGCGCACCGCAATTCATACGAACGCCTGAAAGATGAAATTGACAAAAGCCGCGCCGCCTATGAGAAAGGTTACGGCAGCACGGCGGCGGGCGCGAACAGTTACTTCGACCAGGAAATCCTCAGGAATCTCGCTGACAACGATCGTTCTCTTTTGGGCTAAGCTTTCTCGCGCTAAACTACACTCAACCGTGAAAACGTGGGTCCCGGTACTGGCAGTCTCGCTCTTTTTTTTGAGCGGTTCCATGTCTCTGGGTTCTGCCGCCCCGCTGCTTCCGCAGGCTTCCGCCGCCAGCCAGAACAAGACTAAATCAGCGAAAAAGAAGGCCGCCGCCAGTCGCAAGGCAAAGAAGAAAAAGCGCAGAAAAATTTCGCGGCGCGTGCGGCGCATCACCCGCGCATTTGTAGCCTCCACCGAGCTGAAGCCCATGGCGCGCCAGTTGCTCCAGGACCGCAGCCGGGCCGCCTATAACGGGGTAGAAGCTTATGCCCGCCGCCATGCCGGCACAGACGAAGCCGCGCTGGCCTGGCTGGCCATTGGCTATGCGCGCATTCTCGACCACGACTATCCCAAGGCTGTGCTCGCGCTCAAGCACGCCCAGCCGCGGGCCGGCGAACTGGCTGACTACGTGGACTACTTCCTGGCTATGGCCCATGGCGCACAAGGGGATTCTGCTGGAGTGGTCAAAACTCTGGCTAAGTTCGACAGCAACTATCCCGATTCGCTGTTCGCCATGGATGCAGCCGTCATTTACGCCAATGCTCTGGTGGCGCAGAATCGGCCGCAGGATGCCGTCGCCGTGCTGCTGCCGCACCGCCAGCCAGT
>DATJFA010000012.1:0-6486 GCA_035496015.1 Terriglobales bacterium
CGGTCGGCACGAAGGGAGTACACAACGTCCTCTATGTAGCCACCGAATATGACAGCGTTTACGCCTTCGACGCGGATAGCAACAGCGGCGCCAATGCTTCCCCACTGTGGCACACCAGCTTCATCAATCCCGGGGCAGGCATCACTCCGGTGTCGAGCACCGATGCGTCGTGTAGCGATATCTCTCCCTATATCGGCATCACGGGCACGCCGGTAATTGATCCGAGTTCGGGCGCACTTTACGTGGTAGCCAATACCAAGGAGAACGGGAAATTTGTGCAGCGGCTGCACGCTCTGGATGTGAGCAGCGGTGCGGAAAAGTTCGGCGGCCCGGTTGTGATTCAGGCTACTGTAAGCGGAACGGGCCAGGGCTCGTCCGCGGGCAAGGTCAACTTTGACCCGTTACGAGAGAACCAGCGGCCCGGGCTGCTGCTGGCCAATGGCATGGTCTACATCAGTTGGGCAAGCCATTGTGACAATGAGCCCTATCACGGTTGGGTTATCGCTTATAACGCAACCACCCTGGTCAGGGCTGGGTTCTGGAATTCAACTCCCAATGGCGGGGCAGGAGGCGTGTGGCAAAGTGGCGGAGCTCTAGCGGCAGACAGCGCGAACAACGTCTATTTCGCCACCGGCAATGGCGATTTTGATGCCAATACCGGCGGCGCAGATTTCGGCGACAGCATTCTCAAGCTCAGCCCGTCCATTGGCGGCAGCCCGGCCGATTACTTCACTCCCTATGACGAAGCAAGCCTGAACGCTTCCGATGGTGACTTGGGTTCGGGGGGAGTTGTTCTGTTGCCCACTCAGCCAACGGGGTCGCCTCATCAGAGTCTGCTGGTCCAGGCGGGAAAGGAGGGAACCATCTATCTCGTCAACCGCGACAACATGGGGAAATTCAATGCCAGTAGCAACGATCAGATTGTGCAGTCGGTCACAGGCGCCATCGGTACTGTATTCTGCACTCCCGCCTGGTGGAACAACACAGCTTATTTTGGGGCTATCAACGATGTTCTGAAGGAGTTCGTCTTCAACCCCTCAACTGGCCTGTTCAACACCTCACCGCACTCGCAAGCAGTGCCGTCGTTCGGTTTCCCTGGGGCAACTCCCTCAATTTCCGCCAACGGTAATACGAACGCTATCCTGTGGGCAATTCAGACCGATGCCTTCAAGACTGGGGGCTCGGCTGTCTTGCATGCTTTTGACGCCACCAATCTGTCCAACGAACTCTATAACAGTAGCCATAATCTGGCACGGGACAACCCCGGGCTGGCGGTGATTTTCGCCGTCCCCACCGTGACTAATGGGAAAGTGTACGTGGGAACCAGGAAGCAGGTGAGCGTATACGGACTGCTGCCACCCCCACCCGCAGGCATTAACTTTGTTCAGGTGGCGGCAGCCACGCCCCAAACCTCGTCCTCGACGGTGTCGATCGAATACCCCCTGGCCCAGACGAATGGCGATCTGAATGTGGTGGTGGTGGGCTGGAACGACACTACTTCCAGTGTCAGTTCGGTCACCGATAACCGTGGGAACACCTATTTGCTGGCGGTGGGCCCGACCACTGCTTCTGGCGCGCGGCAGTCGATCTACTACGCGAAGAACATTGCCGGCGGCAGCACTACTGTGACTGTGTCCTTTAATCCGGCGGCGGCTTCGGTTGATGTGCGCGTCCTGGAGTATGCGGGACTGGATACGACCAGCCCACTGGATGTAACGGCGGCCGCGGTGGGCAGCAGCACCACGGCCAGCAGCGGCTCGGCCACGACCACCGCGGCCAACGAACTTATCTTCGGCGCCGATACCATTGCTACCGGCACTCCGGGACCGGGTGCGGGTTTCACCACCCGCATCATCACCTCGCCCGATTCTGATATTGCCGAGGATAAAATTGTTTCCCTCACCGGCTCTTACTCCGCTACTGCCCCGGTTTCACCGAGCGGCTACTGGGTGATGCAGATGGCGACCTTCAAGGCGCCAGGTTCGGGAGGCACTCCGGCGCCCACGGTGAGTTCGGTTTCGCCCAACTCGGGCTCAACAAATGGCGGTACGGCAGTGACCATTGCCGGCAGCAACTTCGCCGCCGGGGCCACCGTCACCTTCGGCGGCACCGCGGCCACTAACGTGAACGTTGTAAGCAGCACCTCGATCACCGCCACCACCCCGGCGCATGCCGCCGGAACCGTGAACGTGGTGGTCACCAATACCGGCGGGCAGAGTGGAACGCTCAGCGGCGGATTTACATACACTTCTTCTACCAGCACCCCCATCAGCTTCGTGCAGGTGGCTGCAGCCACCCCGCAAACCGCCTCCTCTACGGTTTCGGTCGCCTATAAAGTTGCCCAGACGGCCGGCGACCTGAATATTGTGGTGATCGGCTGGAATGACACCACCTCGTCGGTAAACTCGCTCACCGACACCTTGGGCAACACGTACAGTCTGGCTGTAGGACCAACCACCGCTTCCGGCGCGCGCCAGTCCATCTACTATGCCAAGAACATCAAGGGCGGAAGCAACACCGTGACCGTTGCTTTCAACCAGGCAGCGGTGGCGGTGGATCTGCGCGTGCTCGAGTACAAGGGATTGAGTCAAACCAGCCCGCTGGATGCAACCGCAGCGGCGGTGGGCAGCAGCACCACGGCCAGCAGCGGCTCGGCCACGACCACCTCGGCCAACGAACTTATCTTCGGCGCCGATACCATTGCTACCGGCACCCCGGGACCGGGCGCGGGTTTCACCACCCGCATCATCACGTCGCCCGATTCCGACATTGCCGAGGACAAGATCGTTTCCACCACCGGCTCTTACTCCGCCACGGCGCCCGTCTCCCCCAGCGGCTACTGGGTAATGCAGATGGTGACCTTCAGGCAGTAAGACATCTGGCGTTCGACGGAATTCGATGGGTAGCTGGCTTTCACAAGTGTGCGCCTTGTGGGCTACACCTGGCTTGAAAGCACCCTAAGCCAGGCATATGATTCCGGCGGCAAACGTCCGCAGAAGCCAACATGGCTATTCAAATTGAGAGCAGAGAAGTCGGCCGCGTTGTGGTGGTGGATGTTGTGGGAAGGATGACCTTGAACGACGGACGCACTCGGCTGCGCGATCTTATCCACGTCTTTACCGGCAATGGCCGCAGGAAGTTCCTGATCAATCTCGCCGGCGTGGAATTCGTGGACAGCGATGGCCTGGGCGAACTGACCCGCTGCTACAGCATCGTCCGGCAGGTGGGCGGCGAGATGAAACTGGTCCACGTCCATCAGCGGGTGCAAGCCCTGTTGGAGCTGACCCGGATCGTCAACCTGTTCGAAATCCACAGCGCCGAGCATACGGCGCTGCAGGCCTTCGGCTAATCTTCCTGCCAGGGCACGCGTTCGGTTGTGGCCGCAATAGGCCAGCTTTCGCGGCAGCTTCTTCCCGGCCGTTCACGGCACGTAGAGGGCAACTCGTACCGAATCTTCTGCACTGGTCACACGCTAGTTGCTTCCCCTGATTGGCGGCTTTAGAATTCCGCCCCTCGCAGTTAAGCGCGGGAGCGCTTAGCCTTGCCAATCCTGGCCCTGTGCTGTCTTCAACAGCCCGCTTTCGCGTTACTAGTTTCCGCGCCTTTTGGCCTTTCGGCGACGGCATTCTGGATGTATGTCTACGGGGCGGTGCTTCTAATCCTCGGCCTCATCAGAATTGGCAAAGAACTACCGCAGGAACATGGCGTAGACAAGGTCATGCCGTTTGGCCGGCTGTTTTTTGCCATTCCCATGGGCGTTTTTGCTACCGAGCATTTTACCGATACAAAGGACATTGCGGCCCTGGTTCCCCGCTGGATTCCGGCGCATACGTTCTGGGCCTATGCGGTTGGTCTGGGGTTTCTTTGCGCGGGGCTCAGTATGGCAGTTCGCGTCCAAGCGCGGCGGGCAGCGGCCCTGGTGGCAATGACGTTTTTCATCTTTGTATGCGTGATGGACCTGCCCGGCGCCGTCGCCCACCCGCACAGCAGATTTACCTGGGCCTTCGTCCTGAGAGAACTCTCCTTTGGCAGCGGCGCTTTCGCCTTCGCGCTTTCGTCCTGGAGCGCTCGGCCGAAGCCGCCGTCGTCCACCGGGCCACCAGCGGCCTGGGCCGCCGCCCTGCCGCGCTTCTTCATCGCCATTGCTTCGCTGTTTTACGGGGTAGAGCATTTTCTGCATCCGGAACATGTGCCGGGAATTCCGCTGGAAATGCTGACTCCCGCGTGGATTCCCGCGCGGATTTTCGTGAGTTATTTTGTGGGCCTGGTTCTAATACTCGCCGGCGTATGCCTGCTGGCGAATAGGAGAGCGCGCCCGGCAGCCACGTCTTTAGGGCTGACGATTCTGCTGGCGGTGTCGTGGATTTACCTGCCCATACTCGTGGCCGCGCCCAAAAGCGTGGAGGCGCTGAACTACTTTTTCGACACGCTGCTTTTCTGCGGCGCCATCCTGCTGCTGGCGGATGCGCTGGAGAAGGAACTAGCGGCGCCGGCTTAAGCGAGTCAACACGCCTAACTGAGCGGAGCAAAACCACGCGTCCGCATCGTCCTGTCACATCTCCTCGTGACCTCGATTACTGACGCCTAGAAATGGAACTTATTAAAGTTGGATGTCAGGTTACACGGCTGATTCCTGTTGCCCGATTTCAGCCCCTGGCGTTTCACACTCGTGACAGAATCTTTTCCAGAATCCATACGACAGTTGCTTTACAGGAGGAAGTATGCGTCACTTCCAGGGGGCTCTGGCGGTAATTTTGTGCTGTTCCATTCTGGCCTATGCAGAGGGGAACACTTTTACTCGGGTACGGTACAACGGCGGGTCGGTTCCGTCGAAGGTTAGCCCGAAGGACTGGGACAACACGCTGACCGTAACCCCGGATGCCATCACGCTGGCGTTGAAGGATAAGGCGCGGGTTGACATACCTTCCAAATCAGTCACGTCGCTCAGCTATGGCCAAGAAGCGCACCGGCGGGTGGGCACCATGATCGCGCTGGCGGTTCTGGTGGCCCCGGTGGCCTTGTTCGGGCTCTTTCACAAGACGCGGTTGCATTACATTGGCATCCAGTACAAGACGCCGGACGGCAAGGCGGCCGGCATTCTGCTGCAGGGCGATAAGAGTAATTACCGCGCCATGCTGGTGGCGCTGCAGGGCGTCACCGGGGCTCCGGTGTCGGTTGCGGAAAAAGAGCGGTCATTTGTGCCCGTGGGCGTGACGACTACGCTTGCCAAGGGCTCGGAGGAATCTACGTCGCCCCAGGCCCAGGCCGGCGCCATGAGCGCATTGCCGGCTGATTCCTCAGGAACCGTGAGCGTGACCACGAATCCGGATGGCGCCGATGTTTACGTGGACGGCCAGTTCAACGGCAACAGCCCGGCCACCCTGAAGCTGAAGCCGGGAAAGCACAGCATTCGCGTGAGCATGACTGGGTACGGCGACTGGACACGAGAAATCTCCACCGACGCCGGCTCAAGCGTGCACCTGACCGCAACGTTGCAGAAGACCAGCCAATAGGAAGGGCCCGTACGCGTGGGGACGGGGCTCCGCCCCGTCCATGCAGGGCAAAGCCCCGTGCCCACAAAAAACATCCGTCAGCGGTAAAAGCCCAATTGGTAGGTTGCTATTGGCGCGATTGAAGCTCCCGTTCGACAAGCTCAGGGCAGGCTGCGCCCTTCCGAAACGGGTGACGGACTCTAGTGGGTGCCCCACCCTTCGCGGTTTTTGCGAAGGGTGGGTAAGAGAAACTAGCGGGTGGGAGCTTACGCCGCTGGTCTAACCTTCAACTCAATGTGTGGCCAGTCATTGATCCGCACTGTTCTCCGGTTTGACCATTTTTTCCCCCCGCCTGTAAACTCAAAACTTATCCCTGACAGGGCTGCAGCGGAGTTGTGTGGGTGTGCAGCCGCGTCCTGAATCGTCATGCCGCACGAACTACCCAAGGCGTACGACCCGAGCGCGATAGAGGCGCGCTGGGCCGAATACTGGGTACGCGAAAAGCTGTTCAACGTTCACACGCCTCCGCCTGCCGGCCCAAACGCCCGGCAGCAGCCCGTCTTCACCCTACTTCTCCCCCCGCCCAACGTCACCGGGCGCCTGCACATGGGGCACATGCTCAACCAGACGCAGATGGACATCATCGTGCGCTGGCATCGCATGCGCGGCTTCATCACGCTGTGGCTGCCGGGGACCGATCACGCCGGCATTGCGACGCAGATGATGGTGGAGAAGCAGCTGGAGAGAGAAGGCAAGAAGCGGCGTGAAATGGGCCGCGAGAAATTCGTGGAGCGGGTGTGGGAGTGGAAGCGCGAGTACGGCGGCGCCATTCTCGATCAGATGAAGCGGCTCGGCGCCTCCGTCGATTGGGACCGCGAATACTTCACCATGGACGACAATCTTTCGCACGCCGTGCGCGAGGTGTTCGTCCGCCTGTATGAAGAAGGGCTGATTTATCGCGGGCTCTACATTGTGAATTGGTGTCCGTGGCATG
>DATJFA010000013.1:0-7834 GCA_035496015.1 Terriglobales bacterium
TCAATTCGGCTCATGGATGAGGTGCTGAAGAAAAACAAGGGCGATTTGGTTCAATTCATGGTTTATCCGGGAGAATTTCACTACTTCACCCGCGAACACGTGCTGCGCGATGCCTGGCGCCGCGTGGACCAGTTCTTTGCCAGCCATCTTCGCGACGAGCGCCCAGCAGTGCAGGACAAATAACTAATACCCTGAAGTCACAGTTCCACTCAGTGGGCGGGCGACTGCGGGCGGATCGAGTCCGCGGGAACGACGCCCCTGCCTTCGAGAACAGAATAAAACTTGTCTGCCGGCAGATCGTGCAGAACGTCGGTTGCGCCTGAGGGCCAGCGGATTTCGACGCTGTCAATCTTCGTGGCCACTGCCAGGCCGAAGTGAACCCGCAGATCGCTCTGGGAAAGATAGCTGCCGCCGCTGCGCACATCAGCGGTCTGCGTCATCCCGCCGGCTGTGAGTTTGATCCGGGCGCCGAGCGCAAACCGGTTGCTCTTAGAGCCCGCCAGCTCAAAGCTCACCCAATGATGTCCAGGGATGCCATGATTGCGGAGGATCACGGGCGCGCCATCAATGTCTTCGACCACCACATCAAGCTGGCCATCATTGAAAAGGTCGCCCACCGCCAATCCGCGGGAGACGCGGTGCTGTGTTAGAGCAGGGCCGGCTTGGGCGCTGGCATCGCAAAAAGTTCCGTCACCCTGGTTGAGTTGCAGCAGTCCCGGCTGCCGGTAGCCGGCGCCAGAAGGCAGCCTTGCAACCTGGGGATAAACGTGACCACTCACCGCGATCAAGTCGAGCCAGCCGTCGTTGTCCACATCGAAGAAGGCGTCGCCCCACTTCACATAAGGCATCGAAGGCAAGCCCACACCCGACTTGTAAGAAACGTCGTCAAATTCCCAGTCGCCGTTGTTGCGGTAAAGCGTGTCGTACTCGTCGGCGAAGTTGGTCACATAAATAGACGGGCGGCCAGTGTGGTTGTAGTCGCCGATAGCCACGCCCATGCAGGCCTGCTCCACGCCGTCCTCGCTCACCGCGGTGCCCGATTCCAGGCCGATCTCGCGGAACTTGCCGTTGCCTTCATTTTTGTAGAGGTAGTTGGGCGTGGCGTCATTGGCCACGAAAATATCCTGGCGCCCGCTGTTGTTGAAGTCCACCCAGACCACCCCCAGGCCGAAATAGCCGTTGGGATCGTCCACTCCCGCGGCCTTGGAAACATCGGTGAAGGTGCCGTCACCATTGTTGTGGTAAAGCGTGTCGCCGGCGCCTTTCAAACCGCGCGGCCCGCATTGCACGTCAAGCCCGCGATAGGTGCAGATCGGCAGCTTGCCGAATCCGGGCAGACTCTCCAGGTGGAAATCCACATAATTCGTGACCATCAGGTCCACGAAGCCGTCGTTGTCGTAATCACCGAACGCAGCGCCGGTGGAATTACGCACATCGCCCACGCCGGCGTGGGCGGTCACGTCGGTAAAGGTGCCGTCGCCGTTGTTGCGGTAGAGGACGTTAGCGCCCAGGCAGGTGACATAGATATCGGGCCAGCCATCATTGTTATAGTCGCCCACTGCGCCGCCGTTGGCCCAGCAGGGAGTAGCGATGCCGGCCTTGTCGGTCACATCGGTAAAAGTGCCGTCGTGATTGTTGTGGTAAAGAGCGCCGCGCGCGGGCTGGTGCTTGAGGGCCATTTCCACTGTGGGCGCGTTGCTGAAATAAATATCCAGCCAGCCATCACGGTCGTAATCCAGAAGCAGAACACCGCCGCTCATGGACTCGGGAATGTACTTCTTCTCGGCTGAGTAGGAGTGGCGGAAGCGAATGCCGGCCTTCTCGGTAACGTCTTCAAGTTGGGGGACGGGGCGGTTCTTGCAGGCGGCAGTCTTCAGTCCGGGCGGGGGAGGAGGGGCAACGTCGTGCCCGCCCTGAGCACGCGCCGGCGTGGCCAGGGTGGCTGCCAGCCACAACAACATTGCGGTGTTCAGAAAAAAACGCATCATCATCAGCTCATTGCGATTGCGGGGGAGGGCTTGGCTCCGGGCGCGGCGGCGGCAAAGTGATATTGCGGCTCTTGGCTTTCATGGCGCGATAGATGTTCGCCTCGCGGTCGGCATCGGCCTGACGTCCTACGCTGCGATATGCCGATTGCAACTGGTAGTGCACGGCGTCGAGTTCCGGCTTCAGCCGGGCGGCAGCTTCCAGATACGGAATTGCTTCCGCGGTCTTGCCGGCGCGCAACAGCGCTTTGCCCAGTTCATAGTTGGCATCAGGATGATTGGGAGCGCGGGCCAGCACATCCTTCAGCAATGGCACCGCCTGCTGGTCTTGCGAAAGCTGAAAGAGAACAAAGGCAAGGTGGTATTCGGCATCGGTGTTGGCCGGATCCTGCTGCAATTCGGCCCGGAATTCGGCGGCGGCATCCGCCGGATGATCCTGGTGAATCAGCGCCAAGCCGGCGAGGTGGTGGGCCTGCGCGAGCTTGGAGTCAGCCTGCAACACTCGCTGACAAGCGGCTACGGTTCGCGGATAGTTGCCCATCTGCGACCAGGCCTGGGCCATCAGGAGCTGAGTGCCGGCGGTCAGCGGACGGTCTTCCAGCTTGTCAAGCAGGGCGGTAGCTTCCGTGTAGCGGTTGAGTTTTACCAGGGACTCGGCCCAGGCATAGGCCAGCTCAGGACGCTGCAGTACGGAGTCGCCCAGTGGCGCGAACGTTGCCGCCGCTTCGCCATACGAGCCGGTACTGAAGAGAGCCATGCCCAACAGGGAGCGAGCAACATCGTCATTGCGGTCAACGGCCACTATCGGGCGCAGGGCACGCGCGGCTTCGGCGTAATCGCCGGTGCGTGTTGCGGCCATGCCGATGTTGCGCATCAGGCCGGGAGTGTCGGGCTGCCATTGCTCGGCCTCATGAAAATGAGCCAGGGCCAGCGAAAACTGCTCTTGGCGCGCCTCGGCTGTGCCCAAGTCGTTCAGGGCGCCGCCGAGGATTTTGCGCAGGCGGCGCTGGCGTGCCTGGAGCCCTGCAGGCGTGACTTTGGGCTTGGATAGGAGCTCCGCCACTGGAACAGCGCTGGGCACCATTGAGCCTGGACGGTTGCGTGCCTTCGCAAGCGCGAGTCGCAACAGGCGGGTGGTTTCTGCCGCGGGCCGCAAAGCGGCGGACTTTCGCAATGACTCAACTGCCTGGCGATAGTTCCCTTTCCACATCCAGACCTGGCCTTGCACGCGCCATGCCAGCGCGTTTTGCGGATCAGCAACCAACACATCGGTAGCTTGGGAGAGGGCCTGGTCCGGGTGATCGGCGCGCAAATATGCCAAGGCCAAGTCCAGATGAGTGCCGGGCACGTTTTCAAAATCAAGTGAGCGGCGGTAGGTTTCGACGGATTGGGCAGCCTGGCTTTGCGCCATTTGCAACTCGGCAAAGTTGCGCAGCGCGAGAGCTACGACGGAACGGCTGGCAGCGGCAATGCCGGCAGGATCGTCCGTGTTCCTGGCTGACTCGAGCGCGCGCAGGCGAAGCTGAAGCTGCCCGGGCAGAGAGTCACTGTGAGCGCTTCCCTGCGCGGTGGGAGGATTGTTTGGTTGCAAGGGAAGCGCAAAGGTGCATGCCACAGCCAGGAACAGTAGGGATAAGCAGCGGAGTAACGGGAAGCGTGCGAGCCCGCCTTGTACCGCCTTCAGCGCAGCGGTCGCCGAAGTGAGGTTTGGTTTCACAACCTGGTCCAACTTAAAAATATCGGCAGGGCCCGCGTCCAAAGGCCCTGCCGATTCCAATTGTCCAACGATCCGTGCCCAACGCGGCTAGAAAATAACTCTCAAGCCGTACTGGAACTCGCGATCGTTGTTGTTGACGATGCCGGTGGCCTGCAGGTTCGAGCCGGGCTGCTGCAGGGTGATGAGATTGTTGGTCGGGCTGCAGGCCTGATACAAGCCTCCTACGGCCGGGCCACAGTTCACCGCGCCAATGGGATTGCCCAGGCCGCCATCGGGACCGGGGGAGAAATTGGGATGATTGAAGAAGTTGAAAGCATCCATACGGAACTGCAGGCTCAGCCGCTCAGAGACCTTCCACGTCTTGGAAACCGAGAAGTCATCGTTGATGAAGTTGGGGCCGCGGCAGAAGCCGGGCGATTCATTGCCCATGCTGCCAATGGTGTGCCCAACTACAGTAAAGGCGCCCGGATTATAGATTTGGGCCCCGCTGCGTCCGGCAGTGCAGCTTTCGCCGGTCACAAATGGACGGCGGTTGCTGCCCGGCGCCCAGGGCGGTCCCTGGTTACCGGTGCCGTAGAGCGAGTTCAAGCCGTTTTGTTTGCAGGTCAGAGAAGTGGAACCGCCAGCGGCTTCCGTGCAACCGACTACGTTCCCCAGATTCTCCGACAATCCGGCTGTGAACAGAGTCGTAGACGGGCCGGACTCTGCGGTAAGAATCGTGCCCAACTGCCAGCCCCCGGCAACTCCTCGCACCAACGCGTTCGACCCCTTCAGTTCGGGCAAGGGGGCTACCACATTGACGATGAAGATGTGTGGGCGGTTGATGAGCGTGTTGCCACGGTCCAGCCGGCTGTTTCCGGCCCAGGTGAGCGTCTGGTAATTAGCGGTCCCGTTCGACTCATCCAGCGGCACATTGCCGATGGAATGGGAGAAGCTGTAGGACGCGTTCACCAGCACATTCTTGACCTTACCCTTGAAGAGGGCTTGCAGGGCATGGTAGTTGGCATCGCCGTAATGCCCCCACCAGGTCAGGAAGCCATCGTGGTTGTAAGGCCGGAAGTAATTGGGGGAGGTGGCTCCTGCTGGCAGATAGTTACCGCCCGTTTTGTTGGGGTCGGTAAATGCCGCAACGCCCCACAACGATGGTGGAACCTCATTGATGTCGCTGGTGGTGAGCTGGTGAATGGCGCGGTTCCCCACATATGCCAGCTGCAAGCTGGTCTCATGAGCGAAACTGTGCTCCACGGTCACGTTCCATTGCCAGGAGTTGGGAATGTTGGTGCTGGGATCGAATCCCCCCGCCGGCGAGGTCGCCGCAGTTTTGAACTGGCTGGCTGAAAGCGGCGCCCCATCCAACGCCCGCGAATAGCCGGTTGCGGTAAGCGCGAAGGGTGCATTGCTGGTCATGGTGTAGATGGCAGTCCGGTCGCGCTGGAAGAACTGACCAATGCCGGCGCGGAACGCCGTGTTGCCGTCGCCAAAAACGTCATAAGCGATGCCCACGCGTGGCGCGAAGAGGTGGTAGTTCTGGTTGCGCAGATACCGGTTAGGACCAGCCGTACCGGAGCTGAAGCTCGTGCCGAAGGTCTGATTAGTTGCGCCGCAAGGATTTGTGCCTGGAACAATCCACAATCCGTTGCAGGCATCGGTCGCCGGCTTGGTCGGGTCGTAGAGAGCCGGATTGAAGCTGGTCATCAGCCCGTCCGGCTGATAGGGCGTCAGCATGATCGAGTAGCGAACACCCAGGTCAACGGTCAGCCTGCGATTGGCCTTCCAGGAATCGCCGGCGTAGAACTCATAGTCGCGCCAGCGCACCTGGCTGTAAACGTCTGTCGAGGTTTCAGACAAGTTGGAGAAGACATTGCCCGGGATCATGGCATTAGCCAGCGGCATGCCGGTCTTAATGCTTGAATAGCCGTCGGCGGCGTTGATGTTGAGGCGCTCCGCCGAGGCCCCGCCGGTGTCTTCGTTTTTAAGGTTGAAACCCAGAAAGGCGCCAAACTTTAAGGTGTGCTTGCCACGCATCCAGACAAGATCATCGCGGCCGTTGTAGTTGTCCTGCTTGTTGCTCCAGGGCGCGATCATCTGCGTGGTGGCGCCAGTGTTCCCCAGGTTCAGATTGGGAATGCCCACGGAATGGGTTTTCAAGTCCGACGGGAACAGTGTGGGAACGTCGCCGTTCAGCGTAGATGCCAGGCCCGGGCTGGTACCACCGGGAGTAATGATGATGCGATTGTTGGAGTAGGAGAACTGGACGGAGTTCACCAGGCTTGAGCCGATGGTGGAAGTCAGCTTGCCGATGATGGACTTCGAAGGCTGCGCCCAGCTGCTCTCCAATTGCGGGAATGCGTCGTCGCCCCAGTAGCCCGCATTGGGCGCCGGGTTGACCCACGTGTCCTGCGTGTAGCGGAACGTAATGGTGTGGTTTCTGGTGAGGTTGTAGTCGCCACGGGCGTTTTCCTGACGATAGTTCAGCGCGCTGCTGGGATTCTGCAGCCAGTTGTCGCAGCCGGCGCTGCCGGCCACCGCGGCGCTCGCTCCCGCCGGCGTTACCGGGCAGGGCAGATTGGGCAGCGGGTAATTGCCCATTTCGTCAATTGCCGCTTGCGACGGCGTCCCGATTTTCCAGGGATTGCCTGCCGCCTGGAATTGGGCGGGAATGCTGGTCAGAATGTCGCCGCAAGTGATGCCCCCGGAAAAGTCTCCGGCACGCTCCCCGGCGCTGGGAACGCATCCCCGGCGGTGCACGCCCCGGATTTCCCGGTTCCACTCCTGGCTCCAGAAGAAGAACAGCTTGTCTTTCTTAATGGGCCCGCCAAGCGAATAGCCAAAATCATTGCGCCGCAGCAGCGGTTTGTCCTTGTTAGGGTTGGAGTAAATACTGCCGGTGCTGGGGTTGAAAGTGTTGGCCTGGCGATCCAGTGAGGCCTGGCGCGCCGAAAACCAGTCATAGGAGTTGATCGCGTCGTTGCGGCCGAAATAAAACACGCCGCCGTGGAAGTCATTACTGCCGCTGCGGGTCACGATATTAACGACTGAACCGGACCCCTGGCCATACTCCGGACCATAGGCATTGCGCAGCATCTTGAATTCCGCGATGGAGTCCAGCGAGGGATAAATCAGGATGGTGCGGTTGGAGCCCACATCGTTGTTGCTGGCGCCATCAACGATGAAAAGGTTGTTGGCCATGGAGTTGCCGTTGACGGCAAAATTCACGCCGCCTTTCAGCCCTTTGCCCACGGCGTCGAAGGTGCGGGCCGAGGAAACTCCCGGCTGCATCTGGGTGAGTTCCACAAAGTTGCGCCCGTTGAGGGGCAGGTCCTTGACTTGTTGGCCCAGCACGACTTCGCCCAGTTGCGCGCTATCGGTCTGAACTTGGATGGCATTGGCCTCGACCGTTACTTGTTCGCTGGCGCTGCCGAGCTTCAGTTGCACGTTCACCAGCGCGGTGCTGGCCACGTGTACTTCGACTTTCTCGACGACCGATTCCATGAAGTTCGGCGCCTTCACCACAATCCGGTAGGTGCCGTTGGGTAAATCCGGGGCGGTAAATTCCCCTATCTCGCTGCTTGTCGCCGTACGGGCCAGCCCGGTCGCGACATTGGTTATGGTCACTGTGGCGTTGGCTACCACGGCGCCGGTGGGGTCGCTTACGACCCCGCTGATGGTGCCAGTAATTTTTTGCGCGTGCAGGGGGAGCAGGAACAAGAAGAGTGCGCAAGCAATGAGGAAGGAAAAAGCAATGACGCGGGCGGGTGCTCCAAGGTCAGCCTCCGCCCCGGTTGCGGCTGACATACTGCCTCCTTACTTCTCAAATTGGGCCCGTAATTGTCCTTTCTTATCCCGAAATGGGCACTCGCACAGTGACCGCAGTCACAACGTGTTTGTGATAGGGCCGCCAGCCTCGAAACAGGCATCATCTTTTCTTGACAATTCCGCAGGGCGAGGGCATAGTTCTGTGCCACTCGAGGGGCGCGACAGGCGCCGGCACGCCGCCTGCATCTGAACGCCAGCGCCCGGAAACGCCCGCCCGAGCCAGCTTTCGCGCCGCGAGGCCGTGGGGTGCTTGCGGCGGTTCTTGTTTGCATTCGCACAATCAATTCAGCTTCCTCAGTCCGATTGGGAGGAGCGT
>DATJFA010000014.1:0-12140 GCA_035496015.1 Terriglobales bacterium
CGAGCCGACAGACTCACCGCGCCGAGTTGGGGCTTGAAGTCAAAAAGCCGATGATGGTGCTTGTGCGAGCAAACGCCGGGGGAACTGTTCCGCCGGGATCATCCAATTCATGTGGTAGCCACGGGCGGGGAGCCACTCGTCAATCCAGCGCGCCGCCTGCGCATGATGAACTTCACAAATGATCAGCGGCTTATGTACCGAGAGCAGCCGCTCGGCTCCTGCCAGCACCGCGGTTTCGCCGCCTTCCACATCTATCTTCAGCAATTGTGGCGCCGGGTTGCCGCGCGCGATGAACTCATCCAGCGAAATGCTCGGTACAAGAATATGTTCACCTGACGCCAGCACCGGCTTCAGCCCATCCGCGTCAACTCCGCCCTGGGAGCGGGCCTGGCGGCCACGCCGATACGGTACCTTCGTCTCCTCAGTTGCGCGCCACACGGCGGCTTCGACCACCTCAGTCTGAACCGCGAGGCTGTTCCTCGCAATATGTTCCCGAATGCGGGCAGCGTTCTCCGGGTCCGGCTCGAAAGCGAAGACTCGGCCCTCGCGGCCAACAACACGAGCCACACCTAAAGCAAAGAAGCCGACGTAGCTGCCTACGTCATAGGCGATCCAGCCCGGTTTTAAGAACTTCGCCAGCAATGCTTGCACGTCAGGTTCGTGGTCGCCGCGCCACAGGAAGGTTTCTTCGGGCAGGTGCAAACGCATCCATAGGCCCTCGGCCAGGCCGTGCTCTACCTGGACCCAAACTTTCGACCTGGGCACCAGATTGGCTCGGGTCCAACGCAGCAGGCGCGCGCGAAAAAGGTTTGTACTCGTGGCCGGATCCCGCGTGACTGGCAGCATGGCTCGCATCGTCCGCAGGAATCTATAGCCTGCCCGGCGCATGGATAACACTCCTGCCTTGCCTCAATGGAGCTGGCGGTTCAAGTTGAAGCCCACGAACATCCCGCTGGGAACATCGGCTCCGGGCTGTCCCAGGTAGGAAGCGCGAGTTGATATGCGCTGCGAGGTTGTGGTTCCCGGACCGGTCGAGAAGCCGAAGGTGAACGCGTGCCGCCAGATTTTTTTCTGAATGCCAAAGGCAAACGGCGGACGATGGATGCCCAGATCTTCCGCGTTGACCAGCGTCGGAATTACTTCCGCAATCAAGGCCAGCGTGGGGCGCACGTCTACGCTGATCCCGGCGCCTAAGGAGAAAGTATCGGCACAGGGGCGAATGTTGAGCCTGGGATTGCTGCCGGTGGCCAGGGGCAGGCTGCAGGGCAGTTCAGGAGGCGCGTTAACGATGGACGCCTGGCTAATAAGCGGGCGGTTATGCAGCGAGCCCATGGGCACGACGTAAATTTGCGCGCGTCGGGTGATGCTGCGCGAAAGAAGAAGCTCAAAATTTGTGGTGAAATTGCGCTCAAAATTGTTTTGGCCGTCCACGGAAAACCGCAGCGCAGCGTTAAACGGCTTGTGGTCCTGCTCGCTGAGGAAGTGGTAAGTCGCCCCCAATTCGATCACCCGGCCGGTGATGCTGGGGGAGCGATAGGCGCTGACGGAGAAATTCCGCGTCACTCCGTAGCGGAAGCCGAACGATGAGACGGAGAAATCATCCAGGCCGAGCAGGGTTGCTCCACGAGAGGTGCCAGTAAATGCGGCTTCGTAGGGGAAACGATGGCTGAAGTCCACCACCAGGCCGTGCCGGTCCAGTCGACGTCCCGTGGGCAGGTTAAAAAGCGAATCATCGCCGGGACGGTAAGCCTGGCTGTGCTTTTTCTGCTCGGTCTTGGGGCGCGGCGTCTGCTCATCGGCAACCGGCTCGGGTTTAGGTTGTGAGGTCGAATACGCGACTGCGCGCAGTGCCGGTTGCGTATTCGTGGCGACTTCGGGAAGCTCCTGGATGCTGTGTTTGGCGAGGCTTACGAGGTACTTCTTGCCGTCTCGTTCAAGCAGCACCGTGCTGCTGGACCCCTGGACAAAATGGATCCCGAGTGTGGCCGCAATCTGGGCGCTACTGTCTGAGGTAATGTTTTGGCCGGGTGCAGTTGCGCTCTGCCCAAAAGCGGCAGAACTGGCCACCAACATGGCTGCCATTGCTATGGCGCAAACCCAATATCTCCGGCCGGAAAGTTTAGAGCTATTCACCTCGTCCTCCCTGATATGGCCCGTGTTCCCAAGATCGACGGAGTTGCCCTCATCACCTTGTCACCACCACCACTCCCAGCATCTTTGAGCCTTCGTGCGGAGCACAGGCATAACGATAGGTGCCCGGCACCTGGAAGGTATGCTGGTAGAACTTGCCCGGTTTTATTACTCCCGAGCTGAAGGGCTTGGCGCCGTCGGGAATCTGGACGTCATCTTCGTTTTGCACCATGGATGAATCGGTAGTCACAGCATGGCTGGGCCCGGCGTTCTCGTTCACCCAGCGCACAGCCTCTCCCGCCTTGATGGTCACTTTTTCCGGGTCGAATTTATTGGCGGCAGTCATGTGCACAGTCGCGGCTGGAGCGCCTTGGTCATCGGTTTTGTGCTTGCCCATCACGCTGGCCGCGGGTAGCGCCAGAAGCAGCAGCAGAGGCAAGCCGCGCCACAACAAAGAATTCACAACAGAGATGACTAAATGGTTCCTGACTCTCATTCTCAACTCCTTCTGGCAATAGACCGTTGCCTGCCTGCCGCGTTACGTTAAATCCCGCATTGTTTCTCTCCCGGTACGCTGCTGGGGAACGGGACCTGCAGTTCTGGTCGGGACGCGATACAAGATGTCACGCTCATTTGGCATTCTTTTTACAAATTTTTGACAACTGCGGTTTTTCCGTTGACTAGTCTCCAACACAGTTACCCGGCAAGAAATCCAGATTGGGATGGGGGGTACTGTGGTGCTTTCGGCGCTGGAGCAGGCGGCACTCAACGACACACCGGATGAAGATCTGGTGCGCAGGGTTCTGACAGGGGAGACTCAGCTTTTTGAGCTGATCATTCGGCGGCATAGCCAGAGGCTGTATCGAGTGGCTCGTGGAATACTGCGCGACGGCTGCGAAGCCGAGGATGTGATGCAGGCGGCCTACGTGCGCGCTTATCAGCACCTCTCTCAGTTCGCCGGCCGCGCCAAATTTTCCACCTGGTTGACGCGCATTGCGGTGCATGAGGCGCTTAATCGACTGGAAGACCGCGGTCGTCTCCGCTACATAGAGGAAATGAGCGGCCCGGAGTCTCCGGCTTCCGATGTAGTGCACTCACAAGAGCCTACCCCGGAACAGTACGTTTGCTCACGCGAGCATGCGCGGGTGCTGGAGAGGGCAGTGCTGGCTTTGCCTCCCAAATACCGGGTGGTGGTCATGATGCGGGACCTGGAGGAGATGAGCGTTGCTGAGACGGCCGGTTGTCTTGACATAACGGAAGAAAATGTCAAGGTCCGCCTGCACCGTGCGCGGGCTATGTTGCGCCATGCCATCTACGCGCGAATTAAGGGCAGCCGGTTTCCAAGAAATTCTGCTGTTCGTGCGCTCCCACGGTTTGCTCCCCAGCAGACTGGTTCCGCTCGCCCCGCATTTGATGAGCGCAGGATGGCACGCTGAGGAACAGCGTTTGTGAAGCACATTTTGCAGGAAGATGACAAATCTTTGACAAGTACAGAAAGCCAAACGCCTAGCCTGTTGTTTCCAGCGGCGATTCGGCGGGAAAAGCGAAAGTCGGGATGACTCCTCTAATCATTTTTCATGGGAGATCAGGTGTTGACGGCTCAGGTTGTGAATTCCATTGGTAGGTCAGCCATTTGCTTCATGGCGGCGCCGCTCATCCTGCTTCTTATGTTCGCCGGTGCGGCCCCTCCGCTGCAGGCCGGAACGCTGAGTGGAAACGTAAAGGCAAGCCGCGGCGAATCCGTCATTTATCTGGCGCCGGTGCGGCGGGTGAAGTTCACTCCAAAAAGCCAAACCTACGTCATTCATCAAAAAGGCATGCGCTTCACGCCTACCCTCCTGGTGGTGCCTGAGGGGGCTACGGTTGAATTCCCTAATGAAGACCTGGCGCCGCACAACGTTTACTGGAAATCCATTGCAGGGAATCCGAGGTTGTCACACGACCTGGGCATAGTTGCCCGCGGACACAAGGCAGTCTGGACTTTCTCTCACGCGGGCGATGTGCCTATTCTCTGCAGCTTCCACAAAGAAATGACGGCCAACATCATCGTTGCTCCCTCGCCTTACTTTGCCAAAGTGGACGAGATTCTGGGCGACTACTTCATAGCGGGAGTGCCTGACGGCAAATACAAGGTGAGCGTATGGCACAATGGGACCACTACATCGAAGTTGGTTACGGTGGCTGGGGACACGCGGGCGAACTTTACCCTGACGCGTTGAGCCAATCGCCTGCCGCGGTGGAGGCCGAACCGGAGGCTGCCCGCCATGCCCCTTCCTGGCGGCAGAGGTTCGCTACTCTGATGTCGCAGAACGTTGCCGACCTGGATCCCACGTATAAAATCTGGGGAATCACCTTCTTTGCAATTTCGCTCGTGGTGAGCGCGGCGCTGCTGGCAGTTTTCGTGATAACACGCTAAGTGCGGGCAAGTACTTAGGCCACGGCTCTAGCCGCCAGGGAAAGCGTAGAGAGAAGCATGGCGGCACGGCAAGAGCGATCGAGATGGGGATTGTTGCGCGCCTGCGCCAAGCCACGCCGCGCACAACCGAGATAAAAGCGAGCGCGAGGTATTCGGCGGACCCGTTGCTCGACATACCGCGCCAGAAACGCGCGCTGCAGAATCTTATTGCAGGCCAGGGCGGACCGGGCGTCTGCAGCCGACAACAAATACCCTTCAAACCAGAATCGCCTCAGCGCCTGCACTGCCTCCTGGTCAATCGCATGGTCATCCAGCAGCCACTTAACATTGTTCAATGACACTTCTTCCGAGAACCGCTGCAGGTCGGTGTGCCGCGCCGAGGCACCCGCCGCGTGCACGCGATATTTTACGAGAGCCTCGCCGATGTTGGCGGCCTGGTGTCCCCGGGTAACGCGAGAAAACAGTTCATAATCTTCCACGAACCAGGCAGGGCCTCGGCCCTCATGGTAATTGCCGGCTTTTGCCAGCATGGAGCGGCGAAGCATGACGGAGCTATGAATAAATGGGTTCCAGAAAAGTAATGCCCACTTGAGATCCAGGTCGGTCGTCGGTGGGTAATCTAGCCGTCCAATTTCCCGGCCATCATCGCTTATTGAGACCGCCCAAGCTCCTACGATGTCTACTGACGGATTCCTGCCCAGGAACTCTGCCTGCGTTTGCAGCCGCTGCGGTAAGGAAACATCGTCCGCATCCTGAATAGCGATGAGCGGGGCTCGTGCGGTTTGTATGGCTCGATTCCGCGCGGCAGCAGCTCCAAGGCGGCTCGAGTTACGCAGCACACGTAGACGCGAATCATGGCAGCTTGCCAGCACCCGCCAGGTTGCGTCCGTGGAGGCATCATCCACTGCGATGAGTTCCAGATCGCCCAGACTCTGCGCAAGAATGCTGTCCACGGCCTCGCGCACGTGGCGTTCACCGTTATAGGCCGCCATGATCACGGAAACGCTGGGCAGCATAGTTATCCGACCAAAAGACCTGCTCGGGCGACAAAGGATACGCAAAACGCGCTTCTTGGGTTTCATATGGCGGCCGTAAGGAGCAACTGGCACTCGTCGTCCGCTGAGCGTACATAGCCGAAATTGGCGGTTTGCAGCCGGGGCCGCGTGAGGCATACTATCGGGCGCCCAGAACATGAGCACGCCCGACAGAGCCGATGCTGTACCCACCATGGTTGGCGCTGAGCGGCCGCCGGAGGCCTTCTTCAAGGCGCAAGAGCGCAACCGTCGCGCCACCTGGCGCATGACTGCGCTCTGCGTGGTAGCGGCCTTCCTCATGGGCATTCCCCTTACGCTGGTGCTCACGCCGTTTTTCTACGTGATCACCATGGCTGTGGCTGAGGTGGTCAATTATTTTTCGCCCCTGCCGCCGGAGTTCTGGCAGACCACCAGCGACCTAGCCAGGCTGGGATATCGCGTGGCCGAGGCCGTCATCAACCAGCGTGGCGTGGTGGATCCAGGGCAGTTGGCATTTGTGGCTGCGCTGATATTGCTGCCCGGAATCGTAATCGCGCTAACCCTGTGGGCGGGCATGCTGCTGCTATTCCGGCACGGGGGAGTGGGCGGCACGCTGGCCAGCCTGAATGCGCGCGAGCCCAACCCCGGTGACCTGAAAGAGCTGCAACTGGCGGACGCGGTGCAGGAGATGGCCATTGCCGCCGGCCTGCCCGCACCCAAGGTGATGCTGATTGATTCGCCGGGGGCCAATGCGGCAGCCATCGGAACTTCGGCGGAGGACGCGCACCTGGTGCTGTGCCGCCGGCTTCTCGATGACCTGACTCGCGAACAGTTGCAGGCGCTGATCGGGCACCTGGTTTCTTCGGTGGGCAATGGAGACCTGCGCATTGCCTTCACCGTGACCAGCGTCTTCGAAACCTGCGGCCTGATCGTGACCCTGATTAACGCACCCTTTGGGAGGCAATCGCGCCACACGCTTTGGCGGATGCTGGGTTACGCCGTACGGGGCGGGCCGGGCAAGGCGGCTGCCGCCGAGGAAGTAGCGGAGCTTCTGGCGGACACGCTGGATATGGGTTCCACGGACATTGACCGCTTCTTTAACAGCGGCAGGCCAGGGCTGATTCGGAAATTCCTGCGCTTCATTTTTTTCCCCTTCCTGTTCACCAATGCGGCAGTGGAACTCACGCTGTGGTTTTTCCTGAACCTGCTGCTCGGTCCCTGCATGGCGCTGCTGTGGCGCACGCGGCGCTACCTGGCGGATGCGGGCGCAGTGGAGCTCACTCGCAATCCGGACGCGCTGGCGGGAGCGCTGCAGAGCCTAAGGGAGGACACCACGGCGGTGGCAGGTGGGCACTGGGCCTCGCACCTGTTCGTGGTGAATCCCGGAGGCGACTCCAGCCTGCGCGGGGATACGCCCTCCGGCGAGCAGCAGCGCAAATTTCTGGAGGCTTGGCGGGCGACTGCCGGCGCCGGCAGTTCGGCCGCAAGCCCCACGGGCGCAGCCGCGAGCCCGCCCGCAGACTTTGCCAGCGCGCGCCGGGAAATGATGTCTCTGGCCATGGCCGCGGCCATAGGCAACGCCGATGCGGTGACCCGTCTGCAGAGCTTTGCCGGGGCAATGGGTATGGATCCGGCGGTTCTGCACAATATGCCGAATCTCAATGACCTGATGGCGGCGCAGCGGGGTGACCGCGCCGCCCTGGCCCGGGTTCGCATTCAGCGGCAGAGCCGGCAGCGGCAGCAAGGTGAAACGCGCAGCGGGCAGACGGGTTTGCAGCAGGTCAGCTTCGTTTCCTTCCATCCCCCTTTGAACAAGCGCGCCAAGCGCCTGCAGAGAATGGGAGCGCGCCTGGCCGCGCCTTCGCGCCACGGCGGACTCGGCACAAAAATCGTAATTGCCGTGCTTTACCTCATCCTCGGCCCGCTGCTGCTGGCCGCTGGCGTGATGATGCTGTTTGTGGTCGCCCTGATGATCGGCTTGAATCTGTTGTTCCTGGCGCTATGGTTGGCGGTGATTCACTGGGCATTCGCGCAGGACTGGCCGGCAATCTTCAATGGTTTTATGAAATTTGTGCACGATGTGAGCGCTGCCTTCAACCAGCGCCGATAAGCCGGCGAGAAGGCGGTGACTGAGGCAGGTCTGGATGACAAATCTTTCTACCATACTGATTGGGGTGGTGATTGCGGCGGTGATTGGGTTGTGGTTCTTGCTGCACGCGTATAACCGGCTGGTCGCCATGCGCAATAACGTGCGCAAAGCCTGGTCCGATGTTGATGTCCAGCTCACCTTCCGGCATGACCTCGTCCCCAACCTGGTGGAATCGGTGAAGGGCTACATGGTCCACGAGCGGGAAACGCTGGAAGCAGTGGCGCGGGCCCGCAGCGCGGCTATGAATACTGGGGTGGACATCGCCACGCGCGCCGTGGCGGAGATGGCCCTGGGCAGCGCCATGGGTAACCTGTTCGTGACCGCAGAGCGCTATCCGGAACTGAAGGCGTCGCAGAATTTTCTGCTGCTGCAGGAGCAGCTGACCACTACCGAAAACCGCATCGCCTTTGCCCGGCAGCACTACAACGAGACGGTGCGGCAATTTAATACGCTGATTGCGGAGTTCCCCTGGAACCTGATGGCGCAGCGGTTTGGCTATTCCGCCGAAAAGATGTTCGCGGCGGAGCCTCTGGATCGGGCCACGGTGGGGATGGCGAGTTAGTCTAGGGTCTCACAATCAGATCGAACGCAGAGCGTCAATCGGATCCGCGGAAGCAGCCCGGGTAGCCGGCAGCGCTGAGGCGAGAAGCGCCATCAATATCATCACCAAAACTGCAACCACATAGATGACTGGGTCGGTGGGGCTGACCTGGAAGAGAAAGGAACTGACCAGGCGCGAGACGGCCAGAGATGCAATCATACCCAGAACGCACCCCAGCAGAGCCAGTTTGGCGCCCAAAGTAAGGACCAGCCGCACAATGCCGGCGCGCTGAGCCCCCAGTGCCATGCGAATGGCAATCTCGTGCGCTCGCAGCGAAACCGAGAAGGCGACGACGGCATAAATTCCGGTAATCGCCAGCAGCAGAGCGCCCAGGGCAAACGCGGTAATGAGGTCGGTATTGAAGCGGCGCGGCGCTTCCACGTTCGACAATGCGTCAGTTAAAGGCTGCATCTGCTGCAAGGCGAGCAGGGGATCAATTTCCGCTATGGTTGAGCGCAGGGTCTGTACCATCTCCTCGGGAGGTAGGGCGGAGCGCAGGGCGATGTACGCGGCCACCGGGTCGGGCAGCTTCCCAGAAGGTTCAGATTCGAAGAGGGTTGCTGGCTGCTGCGCCGGAATATACCACTGGTCCATAGTGGGCTCATCGCGGGAGCCGCCCTTGGTGTCGGCGACTACACCCACCACGGTTGCCCACGGCAGCCCCTTCTTCGGGTTGCCGACGTGCATGCGCTTGCCGATTGCGCGTTGACCGGGCCAGCCATGATTGGCCATGCTCTGATTTACGATGACGACCGGGAGTGAGTTTGCGCGATCGCTATCAGTGAAGTAGCGCCCGTCCAGCAGCGGAATGCGCAAGGCCCGGAAATAGTCGCCATAGATAATGGCAAAAGGCGCGAACTTCAGCTTCCAACTGTCCACGGGCTCGCCCTCGATGGTGTAAGTGGTTTGGGCGAACGCGCCCATTGCCGGCAGGTTAGTAGTAATACCGGCAGCGATGACTCCGGGCTTTCCCGAGAGCCTGTCTACCACTTCGCGGTTGAACTCCTCGACAGATGAACGAGTCGAATATTGCCTGAGGGGTAGTTCATACCCAGCCGCAAGGACATGGTCGGGACGGAAGCCGCGATCCACAGCGCGCATCTTCTGAAAGCTGCGCAGGAAGGCGCCGGAAACGGTGAGCAGCACCAGGGCGATGGCGATTTCCGAGACTACCAGAGCTGAGCGCAACCAGGCGTGGCTGGAGGCGCCGGTGGCGGTGCGCACTCCTTCCTTGAGGTTTTCCATGGGGTCGGTCCGCAAGGCCGCGAAGGCCGGTGCCAGGCTGCACAGAACGCCGGTCAGCAGGGCCAGAAGAAAGGCGAAGACGGTGACATTAGCGTCCAGGGCGATGGAATCCACGCGTGGCATCGAGTCGGGCAGGAGGTACAAGGCGGCTCGAATGGCGGCTGCAGCAAGACCCAGGCCGAGCAGGCCGCCGGCAAAGCTGAGCAGCAGACCTTCAAGAACCGCCTGGCGGAGAATCACGCCGGAACGCGCGCCCAGGGCCAGACGAACCGCGTATTCGCGCCGCCGCCGAATGGCGCGCACCAGCAGCAGGCCGGCCACATTCACGCAGGCAAGAAGCAGAACCACAGCTACAGCGAAGAACAGCGCGCGCAGCAGCGCACGGACGTCCGATACAACGTACTCCCGGAGGGGAGTCACCATTCCTCGAATGTGAAGGGCCGCCATGCTGGGCGGGAAGTTGCGCATGATCAGCCTGGCAACGCGGTCCGCATCGCTCCCCGCCTGCGAGAGCATGACCCCATCCTTGAGGCGGGCAACTATCTGATAGCCCCAAAAGCCGGCGTGCGCATCGGAAAGTTCTTCGGGAGTAAAGCTCATCGGCACCCAGAGCTGCGCCTGGTCGAGGCGGCCGGCGTCGGGAGGGAACTCAAAACTTCGAGGCATAACGCCGATGATTGTGTAGGCCCGACGGTCCAGAACGATGGACCTGCCAAGGACGTGCGGGTCGCGGTGATAGCGGTTCAGCCAGAGGGCATAACTAATGACTGCGAGAGGCTGATGGCCATTCTCTTCCTGCGGGGTAAAAACGCGCCCAAGGAGCGGCTGAACGCCGAGAGTCGGGAACACGCCAGCCGTAAAGCGAGCCGCGGAGATCTCCTCTGAGGTCTCTCCACCGGACAGCTCGAAATTGGTGCCAATGTAGCCGCCCAGCGAAGAAAAGGCGCTGGTTGCGCTTGAATACGTGCCCATTTCGCGGGCGGTCACGTTACTCGAGCGGCCGTCTTGCAGTTGGTCCCCCAGCAGCACCAGGCGCTCAGGATTGCGGAAGGGGAGTGGGCGTAACAGAATGCCTTCGACCACCGAGAAGATGGCGGTGGTGGCGCCGATTCCTAAAGCAAGAATAAGGACGACGGTAAGAGTAAAACCAGGCGCTTTCCGCAGTTGACGGAAGGCAATGCGGAGATGATGTGCGAGTGTGTGCATGTTGTTCTCCAGCCGTGTCTCTGTTGGGAGCTGGTCCTCTATATCGTCGCGCGACGCTAAAGGTAACAGACGGCGACCGTGAATTTCGGTGGCAGTGCGGGGCGGAGTTTGAATTTCTCCGCCGAGCACAAACTTCTTGACGGTAAAAGGCGTATGGTGGTACAGCTGTCGAACCACATAGCAGGCCAGATACATTTCTGCTCATAATGGTCAGCGACTCAACCCGGCGGGAATTCTTTCGCAGCGCGGCAGGCGGCGCTAGCTGGGCGATGCTGGGCGCTGCCGCCGTGTCGTCGGTAGAGTGGCTGGGCGCGTCTTCCACCTCGCCTGTCTCCGCAAGCACAGACCAAGAGGGAACCAACCTACTTACCAACCCACGTTATGCGGTGGGCGCGAAATTCCGGCTCGGCCAGTTCATCAAGCGGGGCGCCGACCCGCAGCAGGCGGAAGCAATCTTTCGCTCGCTTCCCGACCTTGCGCCGGAGCCCTGGGTGGCTGCCTGGACGAAGCTCGCTGAACCATGCGAGCGCGAGGGCGCACAAGCGGAAGCAAAGGGCAATACTGCCGAAGCTCGAGACGCCTATCAGAAGGCCTCTATCTACTACGGCATCGCCAAGTTCCCGGTGATCAACCACCCCGCCAAACAGGCCGCCTACCGCAAGTGCATTGCGAACTATCTGAAAGCGGCGCGCTACTTCGATCCACCTTTGGAGCGGGTGGCTGTTCCCTTTGAGGGCAAGGAGATCATCGGCTACCTGCGGCTGCCCAAGGGCGTTTCCCGTCCTCCGGTGGTGATTGCCACGGGCGGCATTGACGTTTACAAAGAAGACCGCGACACCTCCGATCTGCGGGACGCCGGCCCGGCTGCCTTCTCCACCGACATGCCGGGCAACGGCGAGTGCCCGCTGTGGTACACGCCAGATGCCGAGCGCTTCTACAGCGCGGTTATTGACTACCTGCTGACGCGCAAAGACTTAGATGGAAAGCGCATGGGAATCCTGGGCCGCAGTTATGGGGGATACTGGGGCGCCAAAATGGCCTACGTGGAGAGCAAGCGGCTGCGGGCAGCCGTGGATTGGGGTGGCCCCGCCCACTACACCTTCCAGCAGGAGTGGTTTGAGCATTTGCAGGAAGACCGGCTTTACCTGTGGTCGCTTCTGGATTCCATGATCTATGCCCATCACGTGCGCGATCTGAACGAACTGCGGCGGCAGGCGCCCACGGTTTCGCTGCAGGCGCAAAGCTGGCTCGATAAGCCGTGCGCGCCGCTGCTGGTGGTGAATGGCGAAAAAGATCCATGGATCACGATCCGCGATTTGTACCTGCTGCTGGAGGATGGCGAGCCCAAATCCGCCCGCACCTATGCCGAGGGCGGGCACA
>DATJFA010000015.1:0-4359 GCA_035496015.1 Terriglobales bacterium
GATCAACGGTTTCGATCTCACTCCCGACAACCAGGCCGCGAAGGCCAGCTTCAGCTACCTGCCGCAGCAAGTGTGCCTGCCCGACCAGTTGAACGCGCGTGAGGTGCTGGAGTTTTATGCTCGCCTGCGTGGCCTGTCAAATGGCCGCGTCAGCCATCTGCTCGCCAGCTCGGCGCTGAATGGTTTCGGTGAAAAGCGAATTCGGGAGTACTCCGGGGGGATGTTGCAGCGCCTGGGGCTGGCCATCGCCTTGCTGCCGGACGCTCCTATCCTCTTGCTGGACGAGCCCACCAGCGGCCTGGACCCTGGCGCCAGCGCCCGTTTCCGGGAACTACTCACACAACTGCGCTCCCGGCAGAAGACAGTTGTGTTTTCCTGCCACGTGCTTGCCGATGTGGAGTCTATTGCTGACCGTGTGGCCATCCTGCTGGATGGCCGCCTGGCAGGAGTTGAGGAGGTTGGCGGGTTGCGCGAGAGATTGGCGGTCGCCTCCCGGATGCGAGTGAAACTGAGCGTGCCAACGCCCAACCTCTGCTCCGCGGCCCGCTCCGCCGGCGCAACCGCCGCCGAAATTGAGGGCGAGTGGCTGGTCGTCACCTGCCGACCCGAACAGCGCCCCGATGTGATGCGCAACTTAGAAGAAGCCGGCGCTTCCATCGCCAGCTTCGCCACCCAGGAGCCGACTCTGGAAGACATTTATGTGAGGTACGTAGATGAGAATCATAGCCGCAGTGCTGTTGCTGCTGGCGCTGGCCTGCCAGGCCGACCAGAGGCCACAGGCCATTGAAGCGCATGATACCTGTGCCTCATGCAGGATGGCCATCTCGCAGCCGCAGTACGCCGCGCAGGTGGTGGATAGGGAAGGTACCGCCTATAAGTTCGACGACATTGGCTGCATGTTGCGATACCTGAACAACCACACTTTCCCACAACGGCGGCTCTACGTAATGGATTATGTGAATCGGCAGTGGCTGGAGGCAGAAAGCGCAGTTTTCGTAAGGTCAGAAGCGATTAGGAGTCCCATGAACGGCGGCTTGGCGGCGTTCCGCGATCAGTCGGCGGCTCAGCACTTCTTGAAGAACAGCTCTGGACAGATCGTGGGCCTTGCGGAATTAACCAGCCGGGCGCCGGCAGCCGGACAGGGCCTGCATTAGCGGCTCGAGCATACATAAGAAAACCATGAACACGCACACCATGTTGCTGATCGCCCGCGAGGAATTTCGGGTGAACGCCCGCAATCGCTGGATTATTGCCTTCGGCTGGGTCTTTGCCCTGCTGACGCTGGCCATCTCCTACTTCGGCATGGTCACTGCCGTACAGGTCGGCTTCCAGGGCTTCACTCGAACCACAGCCAGCCTGCTCAACCTTGTCTTATACCTTGTTCCTCTGGTCGCCCTGATGATGAGCGTTTTAAGTTTCAGCGCGGAAGGTGGATCAGAGCTGCTGCTGGCGCAACCTGTCACTCGTACCCAGGTGCTGACCGGGAAGGTGGCCGGCGTCTATGCCACGCTGGCAGTCGCCCTGCTGTTTGGCTTTGGCGCTTCCGGCCTGGTCATCGCCCTGCAAGCTGGAGGCGAAGGAATTGGCCCCTATCTGCTGTTTGTGGCTTACACGCTTCTCTTGGCCCTGGTGTTTGCCGTGCTGGGCAGCCTGGTGGCGGTTGCCACCTCGAACCGGGCCTGGGCTATCGGCGCGGCGCTGGCCTTGTGGTTTTTCTTCGTCATTTTCTATGACCTGCTGATCATGGGAGCGGGATTTCTCTTTCGCGAACACATTGCCAACCTGATTATTTTCTTTTCTCTGTTTGGGAACCCTGTGGACCTGGCGCGTGTGGCAAGCCTGATCTCGCTGGGCGGTGCCGCCATTTTTGGCGCCGCCGGCGCGGCGCTGCTGAAATTCCTGGGCGGCGCCGCCAGCGGCATGATCGCGCTCATCGTGGGCCTGCTCACCTGGACGGTGGTTTCTTTTCTAGCCGCTTCCGCCATCCTCCGCCGCCGCGACCTTTAATCCAGACGCCGCAGCACAGGCGAGCCGAGTTCGCTAACTGGAAGACCTCAACAGCGCGCAGGCATGCTGGGGTTCTGCGAGCGTTTGGGGTCCCCACGAAAATCCCCACAGTTGCCGGTATGAGGCCGCGGTGGAAGCTGGTAAACTACTGAAAAGACACGTCCGGAGGGATGCGTGAGCGGTCGAAACGGGCGGTCTTGAAAACCGCTGTGCCCGAAAGGGTACCGGGGGTTCGAATCCCTCTCCCTCCGCCATTCAGTACGCGAGGTCGTTCGCTGCCCGTGACATCTTGTTGAGGTCCTCGAGGATGCTGGCAATGTCGTTTTCCTGAAACAGGCCCCCGAGCTGTGCCTAACACTTCCTTGAAAGCGTCGGCCGCTCGCCATCAGCAGTGTGCTATTCGCCCGTTTGATTTGGCGGTTTTGCTATGGGAAGCTGCCAGCCTCGCCGCATGGCAATAAACCGCAGTCCAAAGCAGAGCACGGCGCCGGCTACTGCCGCCGCCGAACTGGGAAGATGCAGCATTCTTCCCAATACCACAACAGCGGCGCCAATCAGTGCCGCCACTGCATAGAGCTCGGTACGCAAGATGGTGGGAATTTCTCTCACGAGCACATCGCGCATCATGCCTCCGCCGACACCGGTCAGCATGCCCAGCAGGGTTGCCGCAACCGGCCCGGCGTGAAACGCCAGCGCCTTTCCGGCGCCAGCCACGGCAAAGAGCGCTAGTCCGGCGGCGTCGAAAACCAGCACGGGACTGCTCAGCCGATTGATGATTCGATACCAGTAGAACGTAATGAGCCCGGCGAGGATGGAAACGGCAATATACCGCCAGTCCCTGAGGGCGGCGGGAGGAAGCGCTCCAATCATCACATCGCGGGCGATGCCGCCCGAATTGCCCGCTGCGAAAGCCAGCACGAGCACCCCGAACAAATCGAGCCGGTGCTTGACCCCGGCCATTCCACCGCTGAGCGCGAAGACGAAGGTGCCGCCGAGGTCGAAACTAACCAGCAGCGTGTTCACAACGATGTGTTCGTTGATGATCATTCAGCCTCTGGCGACAGCCAGGCCAGGGATGCGACTACCATGGCCTCGACGCCGGACGCCAAGGTCGGGTGAATGACCGGGGCGAAGCGCGGGTTGTGATTGGTGGGGATATCGGCAATTGTGCCGGACTCTTTCGCTTTTGCATACGTCTGCGGATCGGTGCCGCCTACAAACCAGAAGACAGATGGGGCCTGCCACTCCGTCCCGAAAGAGCCAAAATCTTCGCTGGCGGTAGTTGGTTGAGCATCCTTCACTCGCTCCGCCGGGAAGTAACTTCGAAACGCCTCAACAGCGCGGTTTGTCGCTTCCGGGTCATTCTTCACCAGCGGATAGCGATCGAGGGGAGTGATCTCCGGCCTTTTAGGCGCTCTGGAGGCTTCGGCTTCGGCGTTGACTATGCGTTCGATGGCAGCCAGTACCCGCTTCCGAACCCCCTTATCGAACGTGCGCACATTCAGCTTGATGACTGCCTCGTCAGGGATCACGTTCTCCTTTGTGCCCGCCTGAAGCGAGCCGACGGTTACCACAGCAGCGTCGGTGGGAGCGAGTTCGCGGGACACAATCGTTTGCAGACGAAGGACGGTAGCAGCAGCCATGACCACTGGATCAATGCTCGACTGAGGCATCGAGCCGTGAGCGCCGCGACCGAACATCCGAATTTCGAAGCTGTCTCCCGCGGAGGTGATCGCGCCGGAGCGAGTGCTGATTACGCCTGAGGACCCGACCATGACGTGCTGTCCTAATATGACGGTGGGTTTCGGAAATCGCGTAAACAGGCCATCATCAATCATGGCTTGCGCGCCCGTGCCTGTTTCCTCCGCGGGTTGAAAAACAGGCATCAGTGTGCCCCGCCATAAGTTTCGAGTTCGCGCTAACAAGGTCGCCGCCCCGATGAGCCAGGTGACGTGCATGTCGTGGCCGCAGGCATGCATCACCGGTACAGATTTTCCTTCCTGATCAGTGTTGGTCACCTTGCTGGCATAGGGCAGGGCCGTGGCTTCACGGACCGGGAGCGCATCCATATCGGCCCGGAGCATGATAGCTGGCCCCTTGCCGTTGCGGAGTACACCGACTACTCCCGTCTTGCCAATTCTGGTGGTTACATCGTAGCCAGCGGCGCGAAGGCGTTCGGCGGCAATGTCTGCGGTTCGGTTCTCCTGCATGGACAGTTTGGGGTGAGAATGGAGATCCTTGTAGATGGATTCGAGATCGGGAAGCAGCGTGCTCAGATTCGCGAATACGTTGTGCGCTGGCTGCGTTTTGTCGGTCATAATCCGGTACCCATTCATGACAGTGATTCGGATG
>DATJFA010000016.1:0-5168 GCA_035496015.1 Terriglobales bacterium
GCCCAGCAGGAGCTCTCCACCCTGGTTCAGGCCCGCGCCATTTACCGCGCGCTGCAGGAAAGCGGCGTTTCCTACGTAAAGAGCTCAATGGCTTTTGGCCGCAATGCCGACGTCAGCGAACGAGTGCGCATGCCACGCGAGTCCCTGCGCCAGATTTCAGCCAACTGCATTGACGGCGCGGTGATGTACGCTTCCCTTTTCGAGAACCTGGGCATGCAGCCGGAAATCGTGCTGGTTCCTCATCACGCCTACGTGGGCGTGCGAGTGGCGCCGGAATCGGACAAGTATCTATACATCGAAACCGCGCTCACAGGGCGGGCCAGCTTCTACGAAGCAGTGCGGGCTGCGGCGATGGGTATGAAGCACCACCGGGCGGCGCAGGAGGTACGAGTACCGATTGCCGAGGCGCGGGAAGTCGGCATCTATCCCATGCCGCTCGCGGTGCAGACCGCCCTGGGCAACACCCACCCCAGCCTCTCTCCGGCACATTGAGCACTGTCCAGGTTCACAGCAAGAGCTGACACCTGCGTACCCCCCGAGCAGCGACTTTAGACTATTGACTTCCCTAAATATCGGGCTAAAATACCGAGCAATTTCCGGCTGAAGGCACCCTGGACCCCTCCAGGGTTGTCCGGAAGTTATGAGCACGGTTCAACGACGTCCACCAGCCCCCGATCCGAGTATCAGCATGAAACCACAGAGTCGGCATCCACGGGTGCAGATTGTCGCCCGCGAAGAGGACTCTGAGTTCGTCGAGTGCCTCGAATGCGGCGACATCTTTGAGGCCAGTGAATTCAAGGACATGGCCATCGAAGAGCGTACCCCCGCCAACGAAGCCTGAGCGCCCTCACTGTCGGTGAACCTGCTGTGGCTACGACGCAGGATAGGTCCGTTTGGCCATCTCCGGTACCCCACCTTAGTCACCGACGTAACCTACACACGCCCGTTTTGAATTGTTGTCCCAGAGGCAGTTTGCTAACGTTCTGCCATGGCTGAACGCCTGCCAAATGGCCGGGTAGCCCTGGTGGTGGATGACTCCATGCTCATCCGGCACACCGTGTGCCGCTTCCTGGAGGAGCGCGGCTTCCTCGTGGAATCGGCAACTAACCCTGTGGAAGCATTGGAGATATTGACCCGGGTGGAGCCCCAAGTGATCATCACCGACATGCAAATGCCGCGCATGTCAGGCAGCGAGTTCATTACCGCGCTAAAGGCGGACCTCCGGACCGCTACCATTCCCATCGTCATTCTGGCCGGGCGGCAAAGCGGCTTTGAGAACACGGAAAACCGCGCCAACTTCGCCATTTTCAAAGACATAGATATCGAGTCCCAGCTCCAGCTCGCGCTCAGCACGGCGCTGGGGTCGGCGGTAGCGGGCTAAGCCGAAAAGTTTCAAAGTCTCACACGTTTCAAGGTTTCAAAAAGACACCCGTCTGTCCGTTGGCGTGAAACCTTGAAACCTTACTCCAGCTTCATGCCTGCTTCCGCCGAAAAGTCCCGCGGGGCAAAATCCTGAGCCAGGAATTTGGGATACGCAGCCGCGGCGATCATGGCCGCATTGTCGGTGGAAAGCGGACGGCTGGGGAAGTAGACTGGCAGACCCGCCTGCGCGGCTTCCTGCTCGAAGGTTTGGCGCAACTCGTTGTTGGCGGCCACACCGCCGGTCACGAATACGGTAGCCACATCGTACTCGCGGGCTGCGTCGAGCGTCCTCTCCACCAGGTCGCGCACCATGGTGCGCTGGAACGAGGCCACCAGGTCTAGCGTTGTTGGGTCGCAGGCCACCCGGTAGTCGTCCACAGTGGGCATTGTTGTGTCGGCGAGCTTGCGCCGTCGCGCTTCAATTGCCGGCTGCAGGCCATTCCTCTCCACGTAGCGCAGCACGCTGGTCTTGATGCCGCTATAAGAAAAGTCAAAGCGCGGGCGCTCGGCCTCTGGCTTGCCCCGGTCGCGGCGGTCGCGGTGCTTGATTTGGGGCATGGGAAACTTGACCGCCCGCGGGTCGCCGAATTTGGAGAGCTTGTCAATTACCGGGCCGCCGGGATAGCCCAGACCGAGCAACTTGGCCACTTTATCGAAAGCTTCGCCGGCGGCATCGTCGCGGGTGTGGCCAATGTTCTGGTAGGTCCAGCCGCGCTCGCGCTCCTCGGCCAGGTAGAGGTGCGTATGCCCGCCGGAAACCACCAAAGCCAGCACAGGGAAACGCAGCTCGCGGTTACCTTTCTGCTTTTCTTCCAGCAGAACAGCGTGAATGTGACCTTCCAGGTGATTGACCGCAATCAGCGGTTTATCAAGCGCGAAGGCCAGTGCCTTGGCGTAGCTGATGCCCACCAGCAGCGCGCCCGGCAGCCCCGGCCCCTGGGTGACGGCCAGAGCGTCAACGGCCTCATAGCTCTGTTTGGCATCCTCCAGCGCCTTGCGCACGACTGGGACAATGGCACGCAAGTGTTCGCGCGAGGCCAGTTCCGGCACCACGCCGCCATATTGCGCGTGGGTGGCGATCTGCGAGAACACCACGTTGGAGATCACCTGCTCGCCGGAGCGTACCACCGCCGCCGCCGTTTCGTCGCAGGAACTCTCAATGCCGAGGATGTAGGCGTCGGGCATGCCCTTATATTATTAGCAGCAGACGGCTCTTTGCTCAGCTGACCGGCTCTCTAGCTTCCTAGCCGACCAGCTAGTCAGCTGGAAAGCCATTCAGCTAGCTCGTCACGACATGCTCCGCGAATCGGCCACCTCGATCGTGCGTATCCTGCGCCAAGCCGGGCACCAGGCCTACCTGGTGGGCGGATGTGTGCGCGACCTGGTGCTGGGCCGCGAGCCCGCCGATTACGACGTCGCCACCGACGCCACGCCCGAGCAGGTGATGCGCATTTTCCCGCGCAGCTACGCCGTGGGCGCCCAATTCGGCGTGGTGCTGGTTCCGGCCGATAGCGTTATACGGCCGCAAGCTTTCCCTCCGCCACAAACGACCAGTAGAGACGTTGCTCGCAACGTTTCCGGAGCCCCGAGCGGGAGCGCGGAGCGAGACGTAACAAGTTACGTCTCTACGGAACGCCAGGAACATGCCTTGCCAGCTGAACTGGCGGACAAAACTGCCCTGATTGAAGTGGCCACCTTCCGCAGCGACATTGGCTACAGTGACGGCCGCCATCCTGACCAGGTGCGCTACACATCGAGCCCGCAGGAAGACGTGCAGCGCCGCGACTTCACCATCAACGGCCTGCTCTATGATCCGATTGAAGACAAAGTGCTGGATTACGTGGGCGGCCTGGCCGATATCCGCCGCGGCGTGGTCCAGACCATCGGCGACCCGGAGCAGCGCTTCCGCGAAGACAAGCTGCGCATGCTGCGGGCGGTGCGCTTTGCCGCGCGCTTCGGTTACAGCATCGCCCCGGGAACTTTTTCGGCCATCCAGCGCCTGGCGCCGCTAATTCACCAGGTCAGCTGCGAGCGCATCCGCGAAGAGCTGACCAAAATGCTAACTGAAGGCCACGCCCGCCGCGCCTTCGAACTGCTGGACCAAAGCGGCCTGCTGCGCCAGGTGCTGCCCGAAATATCTGCCATGAAAGGCGTGGAACAGCCGCCGCAGTTCCATCCCGAAGGCGATGTCTGGGTGCACACCCTGCTTTTGCTGGAGCAGTTGCCGCACCCTTGCCCAAAAACCCTGGCCTGGGGCGCTCTTTTGCATGATGTCGGAAAGCCGCCCACCTTCCGTGTTGCGCCTGACCGCATTCGCTTCGACGAGCATGTATCGGTGGGGGTACGCACGGCCGAGGAAATCTGCCGCCGCCTGCGCTTCTCTAATGACGACACGGAACAGATTGCCGCCCTCGTCGCTAACCACATGCGCTTCGCGGATGCGCTCAAAATGAAGGAGTCCACGCTGAAGCGTTTCCTGCGCCTGCCGCGCTTCCCCGAGCATCTCGAATTGCACCGCATTGATTGCCTCTCCAGCCACGGCGACCTCACGCTCTATAACTTCGTCAAACAGCGCTTCGAGTCCACGCCCTCCGACCAGGTGCGGCCGCGCCCGCTGCTCACCGGGAACGACCTGATTCGCGCCGGCTACAAGCCTGGACCCGAGTTCAAGGAGATCCTCGCCGCGGTGGAGGACGCGCAACTGGAAGGCCGGGTGGACAGCCGGGAGCAGGCCATGAAGTTGGTGCGGGAGCAGTTCCCGGCGGAGGCGAGCGGGTAACGGCTATGAGTTATTAGCCGTTGGCTCTTAGCTCTTAGCGAACAGCTCTCGGTAGTCGGTGAACTAACCGCTGGCTACGAATATCAGCCACCACCTACGTCATGGAGACACAAATCCGATCGCTGTTTCTGCCGGGCCCGGCCGGACAACTGGAGGCTCTGCTTAACGAGGGGGCGGAGTCGGCAACGCACGCGGCGTTGGTGTGCCATCCCCATCCCATGTTCGGCGGCACCATGCATAACAAGGTTGTGTTCCACACCATGAAGGCGCTGAACAGCTTCGGCTTTCCGGTGCTGCGCTTTAATTTCCGCGGCGCGGGTCTGAGCCAGGGAGAACACGACGAGGGCCGCGGCGAGGTCGAGGACGTGCGCAGCGGGCTGCAGTGGCTGCGCGACCGCTTCCATTTGCCAATTATCTTTGCCGGATTCTCCTTTGGCACGGCCGTGGGCCTACGCGCGGCGTGTCCGGACCCGGATGTGGCGGCCATGATAGCGCTGGGCACGCCAGTGGCCCCGGTAGACGACCGGACTTACGACTTCAGTTTTCTCGAGAGCTGCACCCGGCCCAAGCTGTTTGTCAGCGGAGCGCGCGACCAGTTCGGCCCGCGTGCCAGGCTGGAGGAACTGGTGGCCTCGCTGCCCGAGCCCAAGCGATTGCTGATTATCGAAGGAGCGGACCACTTCTTTGCTGGGCGGTTGGCGGAGTTGCGCAAGGCCATTGAGGAGTGGGTGAAAGAGCAGGTAGTTGGGAGTCAGGAGTCGGGGGTCAGGAGTCGGGATTGATCTCACAAAAAGCAGGTCCTTCGCCGCGCTTCTTCGCTAGCGCTCAGTCGCGCGGCTCAGGATGACAAGTGCCAAGTGACTACCGACTCCCGACTACTGCCTCCCGATTTCTGCCTCTGGATATAATCCGCGCATGACGCCTTCTCCGGAAGCCTATGCCGCGCTGGCGCGGCAGATGCGGCAGA
>DATJFA010000017.1:0-3893 GCA_035496015.1 Terriglobales bacterium
GGCGCCGTAATTCCCAGCGCCGCCGGTATGACATTCCTATGTGCGCTTCACCACCTCAAGGGAAGGAGAACTCCGATGCACAACATCAATCTGGCAGGTTTTGCCGGCATCGGGTTTCTGGCAATCGGGGCGATATTTTTATTACCAGATCCGACGCTATTCCACACGTCATATGGAATGATGGCAGGTCCGATCTTCTGGATTGTGGGCTGCGCCCTGATGGTCGCTTGGGCGTTAGGGCGTGTCGCCCTCGCCGTAACCCGCAACTCGGATATTAACCATGAACCTCGATCAGCACGAAAGGAAGGGGCCCCGCTGGCCACGCAGCCAATTAAGTCTGATCCAGACCCCATCGGCTCCCAAAGAAGAGCAGCCGCAGGACGGGTCATCGCGGATTTCGTGGCTCCGCTCGCCATCTGGCTCCTGTTTTTGTCGATTATCGCCACCATCGTCCTGCTCCTCGGATAAGGGCCCGCTAGTTCCCTGGGAATCAAAATCGGGTCCTCAAGCGGGGGCAACCGTGGTTCCGCTGCTTGTCTATCCAATCAGCAACACACTGTGTGTCTCTGCGGCGACCTCTGCCTTACAGTTCTACATTCCTGAGCCGCAGGGAATTCGTGATCACCGAAACGGAGCTGAAGCTCATGGCCGCCGCGGCGATGATGGGGCTGAGCAACACTCCAAAGAATGGGTAGAGCACGCCCGCTGCCAGGGGCACGCCCAGCGAGTTGTAGACGAAGGCGAAAAACAGGTTCTGCCGGATATTGCGCATGGTGGCCTGGCTCAGCCGGCGCGCCCGCACAATGCCCCGCAGGTCGCCTTTAACCAGGGTCACACTGCCGCTCTCCATGGCTACGTCCGTGCCCGTGCCCATAGCAATCCCCACCTCCGCCTGGGCCAAAGCCGGCGCATCATTGATGCCATCGCCCGCCATGGCCACCACCCGGCCCTGCGCCTGCAACCGCCGCACCGCCTCCGATTTCTTCTCCGGCAGCACCTCCGCCTCGTACTCCTCTATGCCCAGCCTGCGCGCTACCGCCTCCGCCGTGGCCCGGCTGTCCCCCGTCAGCATTACCACGCGTACGCCGGCCGCGCGCAACTCGCTTATCGCCTGCGGCGTGGATTGCTTAATAGGATCGGCAATTCCAATGACCCCTGCTGCCCGGAGATTCACGGCAATCAGGATTACCGTTTGCCCCTCCCTGCGCAGCGACTGGGCGCGCGCAAGCAGGCTGGCGCCTTCGATCCCGAGTTCGGCGAACAGCCGCTCGTTCCCTGCCGCCACCTCCCTGCCCTCCACACGCCCCGTAACGCCCCGTCCCGTGAGATAGCGGAATTCGCTGGCCGCAACCAGAGCCAGCTTGCGTTCCTCCGCCGCGCGCACCAGCGCCCCCGCCAGCGGATGCTCGCTGCCCCGCTCCAGACTGGCAGTCAGGCGCAGCAGCTCCGCCTGCTCCAGGGAATCCGCCGGCAGCACCGACATTACCCGCGGCTTGCCCTCGGTGAGCGTGCCGGTTTTGTCCACCACCAGCGTGTCTACCTTCTGCAGAATCTCCAGCGCTTCCGCGTTTTTGATCAGCACCCCGGCGCGCGCTCCCCGCCCCGTTCCAACCATGATGGCCACGGGCGTGGCTAGTCCCAGCGCGCAGGGGCACGCGATGATGAGCACCGCCACCGCGTTAACAATGGCGTACGCCAGGCGCGGCTGCGGGCCGAGGATCGCCCAGGAAATAAATGTGACCACCGCGATGGCAATCACCGTCGGCACAAACCATGCCGACACGCGGTCAGCAATTCGCTGAATAGGCGCGCGGCTGCGCTGGGCCTGGCTCACCAGGCGCACAATCTGCGCCAGCAGGGTTTCGCTGCCCACCCGCTCCGCCCGCATCACCAGCGAGCCCGTGCCGTTCACCGTCGCGCCCACCACTCGGCTGCCCGGACCTTTCTCCACCGGCATGGATTCGCCGGTAATCACGGACTCGTTCACTGCGCTTGTGCCTTCCAGCACCACTCCGTCCACTGGCACTTTTTCTCCTGGCCGCACCCGCAGGCGGTCGCCGGGCTGCACACGATCCAGCGTCACGTCCTCTTCAGCGCCGTCTGCGCGCAGGCGGCGCGCAATTTTCGGCGAAAGATCCAGCAAAGCGCGAATGGCGCTGGAAGTCTGGCTCCGCGCCCGTAGTTCCAGCACCTGCCCCAGCAGCACCAGCACGGTGATAGCGGCCGCGGCTTCAAAGTACACATGCGCCGCTCCGTCCATCCCGCGGAAGGATGCCGGCAAAATTCCGGGCGCCACCGTGGCCACCACGCTATACACGTAAGCCACTCCAATGCCCATGGCAATGAGCGTGAACATGTTGGCGCTGCGGTTCACCACCGAGGCCCACCCGCGCTGGAAAAATGTCCAGCCCGCCCACAGCACCACCGGCGTGGCCAGCGCCAGCTCGATCCAATTGAGCAACCGCGGTCCCACTGCTATGTGCGCCACCATTCCCGCCATGGCCATTGCCAGCAGCGGCACGGTAAGCGCCACGCTCACCCAGAAGCGCCGTTTCATCCGCCGCAATTCCACGTTCTCTTCCGGCGCCGCCGTGACCGTGCGCGGCTCCAGGTCCATGCCGCAGATGGGACACGTGCCCGGCTGGTCGCGCACAATTTCCGGGTGCATGGGGCAGGTGTACTCGACCTTTATCGGCGCGGGCGCCACAATCTCCCGCTCCAGGTCCATCCCGCATTTAGGACATGCTCCCGGCCCCGGCTGACGCACCTCCGGATCCATGGGACATGTGTAGATGGCGCCGCTCACCGCCGGACCTGCGCTCCCAGGCTTTGCCGGCGCACTCGCGATCTGCCGAGTAGCGCCTGAAGGCGAAGCCGCCATTTCGGCAGGCGCTTTTCCCCTGGCCGCGCCCAACTGCACCAAACCGTTGCCGGTCGCGGCTTTCGGCGCTAGATACCGCTCCGGCTCAGCCTGAAACTTCTGCGCGCAACCCTCGCAGCAGAAGTAATAGGTCTTGCCTTCGTGCTCCGCCTGGGCCCGCGCCCTGGCCGGATCAACCTGCATGTGACACACGGGATCTTGTACCAGTTCCGCCATCACCCACCTCACCGCGCGTGCTTGAAGAACAGCGCTGCCAGTTCGTCGTATACCTGGTTGGAGCGGGTCGGGTTTCCCGACCGCACTGCCCCAGTCACGCAGTGCTGCAGATGATTGCGCAGCAGCAGCTGGCCGGTGGCGCGCAGCGATTCCTGCACCGCCGAAACCTGCTCCATTACGTCCGGGCAATAACGCTCCTCTTCCACCATGCGCTGCAGCCCGCGCACTTGGCCTTCAATCCGCCGCAGCCGGAGCAGCAGCCGCCCCTTCAGCGCTTCGCTTACGTGCGCGGCGTGCCGCGGCCGCCCGCTGCTGCCGTTGTGCTTGCCTGGCATATGGCCTCCCATCGGTAAATACATTATACCCCTAGGGGGTATGTGGCATGAAACTGCATCGGCAGCGATGAGGGGAGCCTTCCCTGCACGTGCCAGATGCCTGGCGAAAATGTTTTGCCTGGCTGGGAAAAGGCACTACCGGGAAGGTTTGTCGCTCTTAGCCGAGCGGCAAACGGGTTTCAACAATGGCGATTGAGACGGAAACTGCTCTTGCCGCCTGCTACGCGGCCCGCAACAGATTGCTGGTGTAGCCGGACTCTTCTACCACATCTATAAAGAGGCCGCGCACTATGCTGTAGGCCGCCCCCTCGGGGGACCTGCGAACCCAGTCCAGGATGGGCTCGTGACAGTACGCACGGTCCAGGTAGCTCATCGCGTCGGCCAGCATGCGAACTGGTTCCAACCTTTGTTCCATGTTCCTCTCCGCAATCGGCCAGCACTGATTTTGATGCACAATCAGG
>DATJFA010000018.1:0-4717 GCA_035496015.1 Terriglobales bacterium
GGTCTGGACGCTTTCCTAGCTAATGCTCCCCAGGCTCTTTTGAAGAGTACACCCTCTCCCCCGCCCGCACCGCCACCTTCACCCTATTTTCCGCCGGCACCTGCGGCCGGGCAGCTCCACTTGTCGTTGTAGTGCTGTTGACGCCGGTTTTTGGCGGTCCAACCCCGCCGTCCGCGTTTATTCTAGTGAGATACCCGGTGTGGTGGTAGCCATGGGGGGCTGATCAATATCCGCTGAAGTGCTGAGCAGCGCCAGGCGGGCCACACCTGCCCAACCTAATCCAGCGAGTTTTTTGTCGACGACACTAACTCGACGTCCCCATTTATGTCAATCGCTTTGCACGAGTATCAGTCCTATAATCCAGACGCAGCCGGTGTGAGTAATCGACTCTAAGGGTTTACGTTGCCGTTATGCGCGCATGAAGAGGCCGTGTGGAAACCATGATTGATTCTGTTCAGGGGATGAATGATCTGCCGCAGGGCACAGTTACTTTTCTATTCACGGATATCGAGGGCTCGACCCAGTTGCTTCAGCAGCTGCGTGAAAAGTACACCTCGTTGCTGGCCGACCACCATCGAATCTTGCGTACCGCAATTGCGCACTGGCATGGCAAAGAGGTGGACACTCAAGGCGATGCCTTTTTTGTAGCCTTCCCCCGTGCAAGTGATGCCATCGCCGCAGTCTTGGAGGCCCAACAATCCGTGGCAGCGCATCGTTGGCCGGACGGCCTCGATGTGCGCGTGCGCATGGGATTGCACACGGGCGAGGCCAGGGTCACCCAGGCAGGCTATGTGGGAATGGACGTGCACCGCGCCGCCCGCATTTGCGCGACTGGATATGGTGGACAGGTGCTGCTCTCCCCTTCAACTTACGCCTTGATAGAGAGCGATCTGCCTGAAGGGATCAGACTGCGCGATTTGGGTGAGCATCGTCTCAAGGATTTGCAGCATCCACTCCACCTCTACCAGCTTATCATTCCCGGACTGCCAGCCGATTTCCCAATCTTGAGGTCGTTGAGCGCCCGGCCCAACAACCTGCCAATGCAGCTCACCAGTTTCGTCGGCCGCCAACAAGAAACTGACCGAATCAAAGAGCTATTGGGACAAGCGCGGCTGGTTACCATTGTCGGACCTGGTGGCGCGGGCAAGAGCCGCTTATCGCTGCAGGTCGCTGCCGACCTGGTTGATCAGTTTCCACAGGGCGTCTGGTTCGTGAAGTTAGGGCCTCTGGCCTCCGCCGAAGAAATCGTGCCTGCCATTGCACACGCCCTGCATTTTCGTATTGATGCGCATTCGAGCAACCTCGACCCAACCAATCAGCTCCTGGATTATCTGTCTGGGCGATCCCTGCTGCTGGTGCTGGACAATTTTGAACATTTGCTTGAACACGCAGGCTTGTTAACGGAAATGCTGCTCAGGGCGCCACAAGTGAAGGTGCTGTTGACTTCGCGGGAACGCTTGAATCTGGCCGAGGAATGGGTCTACACGCTAAATGGAATGAGTTTTCCCCAATCCGATTCCACACAGAATTACGACACATACAGCGCTATGGCTCTGTTTGTGGAGCGGGCGCGGCAGTCCAATCCAGCCTTCAGCCTGGCCCCAGAGGCGGTCGCGTCGGCCAGCCGCATTTGCCGTCTGGTGGCGGGCATGCCTCTGGCGCTCGAGTTGGCCGCGCCCTGGACGGCCATCCTCTCCTACGGGGAAATTGCCGATGAGATCGAACACAACCTGGATTTCCTAACCAATACGCTGCGCGGAATCCCGGAAGGGCACCGCAGCCTGCGGGCAGTCTTTGACTATTCGTGCCGGCTGCTCAATGAGGACCAGCGAGCCGCGCTGCGCAATTTGTCCATCTTCCAGAGTGAGTTCGACCGGCAGGCCGCCCAGCGAGTCGCCGGAGTACAGCTGAGCTTGCTAATGGAACTGGTGAACAAATCCCTGGTCCAGCGCACCGACCAGGGTCGTTTCCAGATGCATGCGCTACTGCATCAGTTCGCCGCCGAACAGCTCAACTTGCACCCAACCGACCAATCGGCCATGCGTGAAAAACATAGCCGCCATTACATCGGCCGTCTCGAGACCTGGCAAACCTCGGCGCCCGGTACGGACTGGCAAGCCGCGCTCGAGAAGGTGATGCTTGAAGGCGGCCATATGCGCGCTGCCCTGCGCTGGGCTTTGCTGTACTGGGATGAGCGCGAGGCGCGCAAGGCTCTGGAGAATGCCTCCCACTATTACATGGCACAAGGCATGTTCGAAGCTGCCACCGCCTATCAAGGACTCACGGTTTTCTTGCAGGAGAATGGCGCGAGCCTTGCGCCGGGCGGGTCGATGCAGTGCTTGCTTCTGAATACCATGGCGCACCAGGCAATGTATTGTGCCTCTTTGGGCGACGCCACGGTGGAGGCCGTCGCCCGCGAGTGCCTGGATGTTCTACGTGGTCTCGATCTAGAGCTTGAGCGCGGCCTGTGCTTGTACACGTTGGGGCTATTAGAAGAAACTCGCGGCAACTATCAAGACGCGATCCAACTCCTGACTGAAGCGAGCCAGTTGCTCACGGAGTCGCGCGGCGTCGAAATGCGCGCTGGCAGTCTGCTGTGGTTGGGCTGGGCTTACTATGAAGTCGGCCATTACACCGATGCAGAGAAATTTTTCAATCAGTCTTACCAGCTGTCTAGCCAGCAGGGTGTGGGGCTGATGCGTCCCTACGCCCTGAGTAAGCTGGGAGCCTTTGCCGATGCCACCGGCAATTTCGCCCAGGGCTTAAAGTATCATCAGGAAGCCCTGCAATCCTTCGAGCAGCTTGGAGACCAGGCCGGGCAGGGTTACGCCCTCATCCGCATGTGTCACAGCGCCTGCGGTCTGGGAAACTACGAAGTTGCGGAGCAGTATGGCCGGACCGGGTATGAGCACTTCAAGGCCATCGGACATCGTTGGGGCATCGCCACCGGACTCTGCCGCATCGGGTTCGCAGCCTTGGGCTCTGGAAAACTTGCTGGAGCAAGGGATTTGTTTGTCCAGGGCCTTCAACGTGCTCTGGAGTACAAATATCGGGCAACCGCGATGTATGCTGTGATTGGTCTGGCCAGCCTTTGGGCGCGAGAGGCGAGCAGCGAAAAGGCCGTGGAAGCGCTGACGCTGGCCCTTGCCGATCCCATTACCCCGGCTTTATACAAAGACATCGCCACCAAAGAACTGTCATTACTGCAAGGAGTGCTGGCGCCTGATGCGTACTCAGCCGCCCAGGCACGTGGCCAGGCGATGAAATTTGAGATGTTGGTGAGCGAGCTAATCCAATAAGTCCCGCCCCACGATCAACCCTCTATTCACCTATGGCCTGCACTCATGAACACCTTCTCCCCCGCCCGCACCGGCACTCTCAACCGGTTCTCAAACGGTGTGAGCGGGCAACTCCACCTGTCGTTGTAGGCGTGTTGAATATGTCCCTACCCTGCCACTGGCCCTGGTGCTAGAGCAATACGCGGTGAGGTGGTAGAACGGATCACCAAACACGCTGCCTACAGTTCGGCCAGCGCATGAGCCACCACCTCAGGGTAGCTCATGGCCCGCCCAGCTTCCCAGGCCAGCTGGATAGCTTCGCCGTCCGCGCGGGTGCGCCAATCGGGGACGAGCGCCTCCAGCGACACATCGGCGTAGCGGGTGGTGCAGTCTCCCCCGCCTACGCTGGGTCGCGCCTCGGGTGACGTTTTGCGGCCAAATCGATCGCTGAGCGCTTCAGCCGCGCCAGACAGCCGGACGGCTTCCTGGTGCCGGCCGTACTTGGCTAAGATTTTGGCGGCCATCTCCAGGCGCTCTAGGACATTAAGCGGCGTTTCCTTCTCGTAAGCGAGCTTAATGAAGGCCTGGCAATAGTCCAACGCCTGCGCTAAGTCACCCTGGAGCACGGACGTATCACACAAGAAGGCAAGCATTTGCCCAACGCGCGCGTCGTCGCTTTCAATCGTCAGCCGGAGCCCTTCGGAAAAGTGACAATGGGCTTTGTCATAGTCCCCGGTTTGGACCGCGATGCGTCCCAAGAGACGATAAGGCCAGACTAAATTGAAGTCACTGCCGCACGCTTCAAACCATCGAATACTTTCCAAACCCAACACTGTCGCGCGTTCGGACCGCCCTCGCTCGAACTCGAGCTGCGCCCGCAGTGCCGCATTGCTCGCCCAGTAGAGCCGGGGGTCGATGGTCGTTTCAGGCCCCAGACTTTGAACGAGCGCTTCCCGTTCGTCCAGCAGCGCCTGACATTGGTCCCAATCCCGCTCGCTCTCCAGGAGAACCGCGATCAGCGTCCCTAGGCCCTCCAGTAGAATCTCGCTGCCTTCCGGCCCCAAACTGCGACTGAGGATCAGGCCGTCTTTCATCAAAGCCAGGGTTGCCGCTGGCGTGTAATATCGGGCGTACGCCAGCACGCTGGCGGTCAGGGCCGGGGCAGTCGCTGCTCCGGGCTGGCAGTATTCAACTGCTTTTGTGAACCAGGTAGCGGACTCCTGAAATTCGCGCACAAGCCAAAATGGATGCAAAGCCACCGTCAGCCGGGGTCCTGTCTCTCCACCGGCTGCACTGCTGAAAGACCATTCCAAAGCCAGCCTCAGGTTTTCGCGCTCCGCATCGAACCGCCTGATCCACACCGGTCGCTCCTTGTACCACAGCCGGGGACCATTGGTCGCGGCAAATTGCAGAAAGTATTCCGCGTGGCGCTGGCTCAG
>DATJFA010000019.1:0-7129 GCA_035496015.1 Terriglobales bacterium
ACGTCGGCAAATACACGGTTGGGATCGTGCGGGTCAACCGCCAGCGCGGGAATCTGCTGCGCAACAGCAGTGGCAAGCCGAGCGAAAAGGGTCAGGCAGGTAACGGCAAGCATCGCCACACGGGATAGTCGGATCACGCGGACCTCCGCAAGCAATTGAGCTGCACAGGATAAACCAAAGGAAGCGAATGTGTGCCAGGCTGGAGTATCAAACCTCGACTGTCGTCGGTTGAGGATACCGTTGTGAGTCCCATGAGTCCTTCATCTATGAATCGCTGCCCGAAAGGGCTGCAGGGATGCACCCAAGTGTGGCATCCTAGAAGCCCCCAGGTGCAAAGGAACAAAGGATTGCCCGTGAACTGCCGCAGGGCCCTGATCATTTTCCTCATGTTGGCCTTCTCCTCATTCGCTGCCGCCCAGCCGGTGCGCATCATTTTCGACACCGATATGGGCAACGACATTGACGACGCCCTCGCCCTGGCCATGCTGCACGCCTTCGAGAGCCGCGGCGAGGCCCAGCTGCTGGCCGTCACCATCACCAAGGACAACCGCTGGGCAGCCCCCTATGTGGACCTCGTGAACACCTTTTACGGGCGCGCTGATATTCCCATAGGCGTGGTACACCACGGCAAAACGCCGCAAAGCAATCCCATGATCCAGGGCCCGTCGGAGCGCAAGCGCCCCGGCGGCTCTTACGTGTACCCACACAAAATCACCGACGGCAGCCAGGCCCCCGAAGCCGTTGGCTTTCTGAGGAAGACACTGGCGCAGCAGCCCGACGGCAGTGTGGTCATCGTGCAGACCGGCTTCAGCACTAATCTTGCGCGCCTGCTCGATTCGCCGCCGGACAGCGCCAGCCCCCTCGGCGGCCGCGAACTGGCGGCGAAAAAAGTTCGTTTGCTGGTGGCCATGGCGGGAAACTACGTTTCCACTAAGCCGGAATTCAACGTAGAGACCGATGTTCCCTCGGCCAGCAAACTGTTTGCGGAGTGGCCCACGCCCATCGTGGTCAGCGGCTACGAAGTAGGGGAATCCATGCTGTTCCCCGCCACCAGCATCGAACACGACTTCGCCTATGTACCCGATCATCCGGTAGCGGAGGGCTACCGTCTGCTGATGAAGATGCCCTACGATCGCCCGACTTGGGACTTGACCGCCGCGCTGTACGCGGTCTGGCCGGACCACGGCTTTTTCGACCTGTCGCCTCCCGGCAGGATTACCGTTCTTCCTGACGGCGGGACCAAGTTCAATCCTGATCCCAAGGGCAACACGCGCTACCTGATCGCTACTGCGGCCGAGGGCCCACGCACGCTGGAAACCATGATCCTGCTGGCCAGCCAGCCGCCCGAGCAGGCGCGCGCGACTGCGGCGCATTAAGCATGCTGCGGTGGAACTAACGCCTTATGGGAGAACTAAAAAGGGGAGGCAGGTTCGCCTCCCCTCATTAAGTTTCCAGAACTGTAATTAGTACAGCCGGAAATTAACCTCTACGTTGATTTGCACTGCCACCGGCTGGCCGTCCTTCATGGCGGGCTCGAATTTCCAGTTGCGCACCGCCTCGATGGCTTTCTGGTCCAGTCCCATGCCCAGCGAGCGCGCCACCTTGATGTCGTGCGGCCGGCCATCCGGACCCACAATCAGCCACAGTACGCAGGTGCCCTGGTATTTGGCCTTGCGCGCTTCCTCCGAATACTCGGGATCAGGCGTATAGACCGCACGCGGAGCAGAAACACCGCCGCCCACGCGGAATACGCCGCCGCCGATGCCACCGCCACGGCCCGGACCGACTCCCGGCCCCGTGCCTGACCCTACACCACCTCCGGATCCCGAGCCAATGCCGCCCCCGGAACCGGTGCCATTCGAAGGCGGGCCCGCCGGAATCGCCGCTTTGGGGTCGCCAAAGTTCGGCATGTTGTTGGCCGCCAGCTTCACTTGCGGCGGAACCACTACCGTGGGCTCAGCCGTCAACTTGGGGTGGTCGTTCCGCACCACCATGGCAGGAGGCGTTATCTGCTCCATCGCCAGCTTGGGCAGCTTGCCCTTGGGAGCCTGCATCTTGTCGCGGTCGCCGCCGCCACCACCGCCGCCGATGGTGTCATTCTTCTTGCTCGACATCGGCGTATAAGGCGAAAGGTCCGGCGCCACCAGTGTCACCGTCTCGTGCTTTTCCACCTGCTTGACCACGCGGGCGCCGATCAGCGACCCAGCCACGATGCCGCCGATAGCCAGGCAATGCAGCACAATGGAGCCCGCGGCACTCCTTTTCTTGTAGTTGTACTCGCCCCAGATTTCCTTAACGGGAACCGGCTTGGAGGTCAACTGCAGGGGCGGAAGCTTGGCGGGATGCCGCCACTCATGGATGCTCTCCCGCAGTGTTTTCCACCACGGACGGTCAAGCGTTTCCGATCTCAAAAGCAGGTCGAGTTCTGGCTCGGCTTGCCTCTCCGTTGGGGAGATCATTACGTCATTAGCCATATATTCGTCCCGGCTGGGTACCTCTGGGTGGCAGGTTCACGTCCTGCCATTAAACGAGATGAGCACATGAAGTGCCAAGTTGCTCTTCAGATTCTGAGGGCTTTCCCTTGCGCTCACCACCACTTGCAACCAGCTTAGCATCCAAAGACCACCCAGATGTACTTGGGATACCCATTTTTAGATGCTGAAATACCCAAAACGACACTCAAAAAGAAAAACTTACCCACTTACCACGGATAACCTATTGGATTCCATTTTGGGAAGGTATCGGGAGGCGTTGGACTGCCGTTTCCCTGCTCCCTATAATGAAAGCACTCTAACACGGAGAGTCAAGCACGCGTGCCCCTGGAGCTGAAAGCTACCCTTAATCTGCCCAAGACCGACTTCGCCATGAAGGCGAACCTGCCCCAGAACGAGCCCAAATTGCTGGCTCGCTGGGAGCAAATGGGCATCTACCAGCGCCTGCGCCAGGTCCGCTCCGGTGCCCCTCTTTACATTCTGCATGATGGACCGCCCTACGCTAATGGCCCCATCCACCTGGGCACCGCACTTAACAAGTCGTTAAAAGACTTCGTCGTAAAGTCCAAAAATATGGCGGGATTTGACGCCCCTTACATCCCGGGCTGGGACTGCCACGGCTTGCCCATTGAAATCAAAGTAGATGCCGAACTCGGCGGCAAAAAGCTGACCATGCCGCCGCTGGCTGTGCGCCGCGCCTGCCGCAAGTACGCGGAAAAATACCTGGATTTGCAGCGCACCCAGTTCAAGCGCCTGGGAGTTCTAGGGCGCTGGGAGCAGCCCTACTCCACCATGAACCCGGAGTATGAGTCGGTGGTTCTGGCCACTTTTTACAAATTTTTCGAGAACGGGTTTGTATACAAAGGCTTACGTCCGGTTTACTGGTGCATATTCGACCGCACCGCCCTGGCCGAAGCGGAAGTTGAGTATAAAGACCACATTTCTCCCGGCGTGTGGGTGAAATACCGCATGCAGTCCGATCCGCGCGACCTGGATCCCGAGTTGGCAGCCAAACGCATTTTCGAGGGCAAGCCGGTTTACACCATCATCTGGACCACCACGCCCTGGACCCTGCCGGCTTCCATGGCGGTAGCCTTCCACCCGCATGAGGAATATGTGGCGGTTGAAGCGGGCGGCGAAATTTACATTGTGGCCGAAAAGCTGGCCTCGGTGACTGCGGAGAAATGCGGCTTCAAGGATTGGAAGATCGTCGCCAAATTTCCCGGCGAGAAACTGGAGCACCTCTACTTCTACCATCCCTTCCTGCCCTGGGAGCAGCGCAAGATCCTGGGCGTGCTGGGGGATTATGTCACCATGGACCAGGGCACGGGTGTGGTTCACACCGCGCCCTCGCATGGTGCCGAGGACTTCTACACCGGGCAGAAATACAAGCTCGACCAGACATGCAATGTGGATGCCGAAGGCCGCCTGCACAACGGTCTTCCCGAGTACGAAGGTAAAACAGTATTCGAAGCCAACCAGCCCATCGTCGAACTGCTGAAGTCCCGCGGTGTCCTGCTGCACACGGAAAAGCTGGAGCATTCTTACCCTCATTGCTGGCGTTGCCACAATCCCGTGATTTTCCGCGCCACGGAGCAATGGTTCATCAACATGGAAACGCCGATGGGCGGCGGCACGCTGCGTTCACGGGCGCTGGATGAGATTAAGAAAGTTCGCTGGGACCCGGCCTGGGGCGAAGAGCGCATCTCCAACATGATTGCCACGCGGCCCGACTGGTGCATCTCCCGCCAGCGCGTCTGGGGCGTGCCCATTGCCGTGTTCTTGTGTTCCGGCTGCGGCAAGGCGCTGAATTCTCCGGAGGTCAATCGCGCAGTTGTAAAAATGGTGGCGGAAAAGGGGGTGGACTCCTGGTACACGCCCGAGGCCGACTCGGTGCTGCCCACGGGAACCCGCTGCCCTGGGTGCGGCGGCTCCTCCTTCAGCCGCGAAATGGACATCATTGACGTTTGGTTCGAGTCCGGCTCCAGCTACCTGGTGGTGCAGTCTCAGGAACCGGGTTATCCCTGGCCTGCTGATCTCTACACCGAGGGCGGCGACCAGCATCGCGGCTGGTTCCACTCTTCGCTGCTGTGCTCCATCGGGGCCCGTAACTCCGCGCCTTATAAGGCCGTTGCCACCAGTGGCTGGACTCTCGATGAGCAGGGCCGAGCCATGCACAAGTCGCTGGGCAACGACGTTGACCCGGTGGACATTGCCGAGCGCCTGGGAGGCGAAATTGTTCGCTTGTGGGTGGCCTCGGTCGACTTCCGCGAAGATGTGGTCGGCTCCGAGCGGCTTATGCAGCGTGTGGCGGAGAATTACCGCAAACTGCGTAACACCTTCCGCTACATCCTCGGCAATCTTCACGCTTTCGATCCGGCGCAACACTCCGTGCCTTACGAGCAGATGGAACCGATAGACCGCTACATGCTGCTGCAAACCGCCGAACTCAATCAGCAAGTGCGAGCCTGGTATGAGCGCTTCGAATTCCACAAGATTTATCAGCGCGTGAACCAGTTCTGTGTGGTGGATCTGAGCGCCTTCTACTTTGACGTGCTCAAAGACCGGCTCTACACTTACGCGCCCAACTCGCGCGGGCGGCGCTCCGGACAGACCGCCGTGTGGCGCATCGGCGAGGCCCTGGTACGGCTGCTGGCGCCGCTCCTCAGCTTTACCGCGGAAGAGGTATGGCAGCATTTGCCTAAGGTGGCTGGCCGCCCAGAGAGCGTGCATCTGGCCCAGTTTGCGAGCCCACAGGAAATCCTTGGAATTGCGACCCCCTCCCGCAATGGCGAATCCAATGAAGAGCAGCTCCGCTCTGACTGGACGCTGCTGCGTGGCGTGCGCGACGAGGTGCTGAAAGCACTGGAGGGTGCTCGCAACCAGAAGCTGATCGGCGGCAGCCTTGAGGCTCAGGTTACGCTGGTCGCTCCCGAGCCGGCTTACTCCGTGCTGGCCCGGTATGCCCAGGAGTTACGTTACCTGTTCATCGTTTCCGCGGTAACCTTGGAAAGCGCCGCCGGTGACGGTGCCAGCGGCGTGCGTGTTCAAGTGAGCAAGGCCGCGGGCCAAAAGTGCGAGCGCTGCTGGAATTATTCCACTCACGTGGGAGAGGATCCGGAATACCCTGCAGTCTGCGAGCGCTGCAGCGCTGTGCTGCGGGAGTGGGAAAGTTAAGATAGGATTGAGCCGAGTTCATGTCATCTCAGCACGCCATGCGCAAGTACCACTTCCTGATCGCCGCCCTGGTGGTCGTCTTCGACCGCCTGGCGAAATGGGTAGTGGACAAAAACATCGCGCTGCACGAGAGCGTGGCCGTGGTTCCCGGCTTCTTTCACCTCACCCACGTGGAGAACCGCGGCGCCGCCTTCGGGCTGTTCGCCGAATCGCCTTCGGAGTGGAAAATCGCCGTGCTGGTGCTGTTTTCTCTGGTTGCTCTGGTGGTGGTTTCCGCCCTGCTCTGGAAGAACAGCCACGCCATGACCACCACCGGCGTCGGCCTGGCTTTGATTCTTGGGGGCGCGCTGGGCAATTTGTGGGACCGCCTGGTCAGCGGCCAGGTGGTGGACTTTCTTGACTTCTACGTCGGTAGTTATCACTGGCCCGCCTTCAACCTGGCCGACAGCGCCATCGTGGTCGGCGCCCTGCTTCTGGTCACCGAGATTCTGTTCAGCAAATCTCCGAGCGAGCAAAAAGTCGTCAGCAACCGCTAATCTTCCGTGCTCACACAAATCCGTTTGGCGTAAATCCCACATGCTGTGGATATTTGGCTCTCGCGCCGGCTACTTCAGCTGGGTAGAATGGAACTAACGAATCCAATTCCCCGCAGCTTCCCAGAGGGCATGGCCGAACAGTTCATCCATCTTCACCTGCACACCGATTATTCGCTGCTGGACGGCGCCTGCAATGTCGACCGGCTCGTGGACCGAGTGCATTCGCTGGGCATGCCGGCAGTGGCCATGACCGACCACGGCAACATCTTCGGCGCGGTGGAGTTTTTTAATGCCGCCACCAAGCACGGGGTGAAGCCGATCATCGGCTGCGAGCTCTACGTCTGCAAGAAAGACGACCACCACACCGAGCGCACGCCGCCCGAGGGCGATACCTACAATCATTTGCTGGTGCTGGCGCAGAGCGAGGAAGGCTACCGCAACCTGGCCAAAATCACCTCGGAAGCGTCGCTTCATGGTTTCTACTACAAGCCGCGCATCAGCAAGAAGTTTCTGGCCGAGCACACGCAGGGGCTGATTGGCCTTTCCGGCTGCCTGAAAGGCGAAGTTTGCGAGCGGCTGACAGAAGGGAAGTATGCCGAGGCGAAGAAGGCCGCCGCCTTCTTCCGCGATATTTTTGGGCCGCAGAACTTCTTCATCGAAATCCAGGACCAGGGCCTGGAGATGGAACGCCGTATTCACCAGGACCTGTTCCGCCTGGGCCAGGAACTGGACACTCCGCTGGTGGCGACCAACGACAGCCACTACCTGTGCGAGGAAGATGCCCAGGCGCAGGACGTAATGCTTTGCATTCAGACCGGCAAGTCCATCCAGGACACGAACCGGATGAAGTTCCAGGGCACCCAGTTCTACGTGAAGAACTACGACGAGATGTACCGGGTATTCAAGGATGCGCCCGATGTGCTC
>DATJFA010000020.1:0-10223 GCA_035496015.1 Terriglobales bacterium
TGCCAACCTGGCCGTGGATTCCATCCACACCTTGCGCGAGGGGACCGGGGTGAAACTGAATGACCCTGCAGCGCGCCCAGGAGTGATCACTAAATAAGAGTAAAGTCTGTCATCCTGACCGAGCGCGACCCGAGATTGCGAGGGGAGAGCGCGTGGAAGGGCCTTGCGTTTCGTGTGGGGGACGGGGCTTCGCCCCGCCCAGGGCGGGTCGCAGACCCACCTCTCACTTCTTCCCAAACCTCATCGTCCTGACAATCCCCTTCCCCTCCTGAACATAAATCACCTGGTCGGCTGCCACATCTTTCAGTGCGTCCACCTGCCCGCTGGGCCAGCGGATTTCCAGCAAATCCACCTTCTCCGCCTTGCCCAATCCGAAGTGGACGCGCAGGTCACTTTGCGACAAATAACCGCCGCCACTGCGCACCTCGTCAATCTGCTGATGAGGCGCCGATTCATCCGGGGGCCGAGTCACACAGCGCAACCGCGCCCCAATGCCGCTGCGGTTGGACTTTACGCCGATAGTCCGCACTTTGATCCAGTGCGCTTTGCCCGGAGAATCACAGCGCAGCAATTGGGGGAAAGAGTTGACCGTGTTCACTACCATATCCACGTCGCCGTCGTTATCGAAATCGCCAAAGGCGCAGCCACGCGCCGGCGCGGGAGTGGTGATGCCCGGGCCTGCGACCAGCGAAACATCCTCGAATTTGCCGTCGCGCAGGTTGCGGTACACCAGCTTGCGCTGGGCGTAGCCCTCTTCTGTGGTCAATTGTTCCACTTCCGGGTACACGTGCCCATTGCAGATCAGGATGTCTGGCCAGCCGTCATTATCCATGTCGAACCAGCCGCAGCCCCAGCCCAGAAAGCGCGTGTTCAGGCCCAACCCGGCCTGGTAAGTCATGTCCTCGAAGTTGGCATTGCCCAGGTTGTGGTAGAGAGAGTGCGTGTCGCCGGCGAAGTTGGTCTTAACAATGTCCAGGTTGCCGTCCAGGTCGTAGTCGCTGGCGGCAACGCCCATGCCCGCCTGCGGCTTGCCATCAGGGCTGAAAGCGCAACCGGCCAGAATGCCGATGTCCTCGAACTTGCCGTTCTTCTTGTTCTGATAAAGCAAACTGGGGCTGGAATCGTCGGCTACGTAAATGTCGGGCCAGCCATCATTGTCAAAGTCGGCGGTCAGAACGCCCAGCCCATACGTGCCGTTGGCCTGCAGGATGCCCGATGCTTCCGAGACATCAGTAAAGCTTCCATTGCCATTGTTGTGGTAGAGGATGTTCTTGCTGCCGTTCAACCCCGGCGGCCCGCACGCCACCATCACGCCTTTGTACAGACACGGCCCCGACTCCGGCAGGGGCGCGGTTTTCAGGTCCAAATCAATGTAGTTGGCCACGAACAGATCAAGGTGGCCATCTCGGTCGTAATCAATGAAGGCGCAACCGGTGCTCCAGCGCTTTCCGTTGCCGCCCACTCCAGCCTTGTCGGTCACGTCGGTGAACGTTCCGTCGCCGTTGTTGTGGTAGAAAGCGTTCTTGCCGAAGTAGGTGATGAACAGGTCTTCGTAGCCGTCATTATCGTAGTCGCCGATGCAGACGCCCTGTCCCCACCCTGTGCGCGCCAGGCCCGCCTTCGCCGTCACATCAGTGAATGTGCCATCGCGGTTGTTCTTGAAAAGGTGACAGTGCGGCTCACTTCCCGCCGGAAATCCCTCCAGGCGCCAGCCATTGACGAGGAAGATGTCCAGCCAGCCGTCGTTGTCGTAATCGTAGAAGGCGACGCCGCAGCCAGTGGTTTCCAGCAGGTACTTGTTCTTGTGCTCCCCGCCAAAAATCGTTTTGGCGTTAAGACCCGCTTCTTTGGCTACATCTACGAAACTGATTCCCAGGTCGGCGAACTTGGGTGGTGGGGGATATTTGACCGCAGATTTAGGCGGTGCGGCAGCAGGCGAGCCTGTGGCATTTTGCGGCCGCGGTATCGCTTTCAGCCGCCGCGGCAAGACCATGGCCAGCACGCCTTCAAGGGGCAGGACCAGCGCTGACAGGCTCAACGATCGGAGAAATGCGCGCCGCGAAGGTGGCAAAGGCAGGTACCTGACGGGAATTGGCCCGTGTTAGAATTCGCCGTTTATTTCTACATAAATGCCTTCCGCCTTGCAACCGCACCAGGCCCCCTTCCTCAGGCGACGGCTATCTGTGACTCGCAGATTGAAACTGGCCTCCGTGGCGCTATTACTGTTGTGCAGTGTTCCGGTTGCTATCGCGGCCGCCGCTCCCACTAACGCTCCTGCCCTCGAGCTCTCCCGTCCGGCGCGCTCTTGGGAGTTTTTGCCCGCCGTCGGACAGCACGCCGCCCTGTTCGGAAACGAAGCCGGACAGCTGGAAGCCTGGGTTTACCCGCTGAAGCTGTTTCGCGAGTTTCATCTCACGTTTCACGCGGGCGGCGAGAGCATTCCTGCGGAATCCCTGGCGCGCACTGTTACCGCGTGCCCGGAGTCCGCCACCATTCTCTACGCATCAGACACTTTCCAGGTTCAAGAAACGCTTTTTGTTCCCGTTACAGAACAGGGTGCTGTCATCATCCTTGATATCCAGGCTAAAGAACCACTTCAGGTGGAAGCCTCGTTCGTCCACGATTTCACTCTGGAGTGGCCCGCCGCTCTGGGCGCCAGCTACATGAGCTGGGATCCGGTCCTGCACGCTTTTTTCCTGGGCGAGGAGTCGAAGAAATTTGCCGGCCTAGTGGGTTCGCCGGACGCAGTCACCCTTCGCCAGGAATACGCCACCAACTACTCCTCCTCCAATGTGAGTTCGTTCAGCTTATCCCCGGTGAACAAAGGTGCAACCCGGCAGATCATCGTCATCGCTGGTTCGGTGACGGGAGCCGCAGCCGCCGAGACTACCTACCAGCATCTTGCGGCTGACTACGCCGTGCTGCTGCGCGATTCCGCCGAATATTACCGCCACCAACTGGCTCAGACTGTCAGCCTGCAGCTGCCCGATGTCCAGTTGCAGCAGGCTTACGACTGGGCGCGAGTCAGTCTGCTCCAGGGCGTGGTGACCAATCCTTATCTTGGCACCGGGCTGGTCGCCGGCTATCGCACGTCAGGCGACAGCCAGCGTCCTGGGTTTGCGTGGTACTTCGGGCGCGATTCCGCGTGGAGTTCTTTCGCTCTGGATGCGGAAGGCGATTTCGCGCATGCCCGCCAGGCGCTCGACTTTATCTCCAAGTACCAGCGCCCAGACGGCAAGATTCCTCATGAGATTTCCCAGACCGCCACTTTCGTGGACTGGTTCAACAAGTTTCCCTATCCCTGGGCCTCCGCTGACGCCACGCCACTGTTCATCATTGCCGTCCGAGACTACGTGGAACAGAGTGGTGACACCGCCTTTGCCAGCGAGAAATGGAGCCATCTCTGGAATGCATACCAATTCCTCCGTTCCACCTGGGATGCCCATGGATTTGCCCAGAACCTTGCAGTGGGTCACGGCTGGGTGGAAGGCGGCCCTCTGCGTCCCCCGGAGAACGCCACGACTACGGCTGCCTCCAACGGCCCGGCGCCGCAGATTATCAAAACGGAGTTGTACCAGAGCGGCCTGGGTATCGAGGCCTTGCGGGCGTTGGCCGATTTGGCCGGCATTACAGGGCACACTGACGTCGTCGGCCAACTGGAGCAGGCCGCCCAACGTCAGCTGCCCTTGCTCAATCAATTTTTCTGGGATCCGACATATCGAATCTACGCCTTCGGTCTGGATCCGCACGACCACCAGATTGATGTCGCCAGTGTCCTGCCTACTGTCCCCATGTGGTTCCATTTGCTGGACGCTGATAAATCGGAGCTGATGATCAACCGCCTCGCTGCTCCCGACTTCGAGGCCGACTGGGGCGCCCGTATCATCTCTGACCAGGATCCGCGCTACGACCCCGGCGGCTACCACTATGGCAGCGTCTGGCCCTTATTCACCGGCTGGGCCAGCGTGGGCGAATACCGCTATCACCGCACACTCGCTGCCTACGCCAACTTGCGAGCCAATGCTTTGCTAGCCCTCGACGGCTCGCTCGGCCACGTCACAGAAGTGCTATCGGGTGACTTCTACCAGGGTCTCTCCACCGCATCACCGCACCAGATCTGGTCAGCCGCCATGGTGGTCAGCCCTCTTCTGCTGGGCATGATGGGGTTGCACGCTGACGTCTCCCACCACACTCTGGTCTTTGCTCCTCACCCCCCTGCCGAATGGAACACGTTCCGAATCGACAACGAACGCGTCGGGGCTGTCTCCCTGAACTTCGCATATACCCGCACGGATGATGAAATTACACTGCAGGTCCGTCGTACTGGACGTGGCGATTGCAGCCTGGAATTCTCCCCGTCGGTCAGCTTGCGCGCCCAAATTACGGGTGTGGATATTAACGGTCGTCCGGCGCCCTTTCAGCTCCAACCCAGCACCGAGGACCAGCACGTGCGCGTGCGCTTCTCTGTTTTTGACGGCGACAATACAGTGCGCATTCATCTGCGCAATGATTTCGGGGTGGATTTCGCCAATTCTCTGCCGCCGCTGGGCGCCCGCTCCCGCGCCCTGAAAGTGATCTCCCAAACCTGGAGTGCGGATCGCAGTGCCCTCACGTTGCAGTTAGCCGGCATTGCCGGTCAGCACTATGACTTGGCGTTGCGCAATCCCAGGCAGGTCGCCTCCACGGAGAGCGCAGAAATGATAAAGTTGCCGGGTGGCGTCTCCGCCCTGCGCGTCAGTTTTCCCGCAACCAGCCGCTCCGAATATGCAAATGCCACCGTCATCGTCCACCTTGTTTCACAATGATTCCCGGCAGCGACGGCACAAAATGAGGAATGCAATGCTCAAATCCTGCGCTTTTATTCTCTTCATGTCCCTCCTGTGCTTCACGGCCGAGGCGCAACAATCGAAGCGCGACACCGAAGGCCACCAATGGTGGCAGCACGCGGTGTTTTACGAAATCTATCCCCGCAGCTTTGCCGACAGCAACAACAACGGCATCGGCGATCTGAACGGCATCGCTTCCAAGCTTGGTTATCTGCACGATTTGGGCGTGGACGCCATCTGGATCACACCCTGCTTTCCCTCCCCGCAGGTGGATTTCGGCTATGACGTTTCCGATTACGACAACATTGATCCCATGTATGGCACGCTGGCCGATTTCGACCGCATGGAGAAAGAGGCGGGACAGCATGGCATCCGCATCATTTTGGATTTTGTGATGAACCACACCTCTGACCAGCACCCGTGGTTCATCAACTCCCGCTCTTCCCGTACAGCCGCCAAGCGCGACTGGTACATCTGGCGCGACGGCCGCGCTTCTGGCCAGCCCCCCAACAATTGGGAATCAACCTTTGGCGGCTCCGCCTGGCAGTGGGATTCCAAGACCCAGCAGTACTACTACCATTACTTCTATGTGCAGCAACCCGACCTCAACTGGCGCAATCCCGCCGTGGAGAAAGCCATGTTCGACGTGCCCCGCTTCTGGTTCAAACGCGGCGTCTCCGGCTTTCGCCTCGACGCGGTGGACACTCTCTTCGAGGACCCTAAGCTGCGCGACAATCCCACCCTGCCGGGAAAGAACGCCTACGGCCTGCCCAATATGGTGGACAAGTACAACAAGAAACTGCCCGAGGTGCACGACGTGCTGCGCAAACTGCGCGTGGTGGCGGACCAGAATGACGCGGTGCTGATCGGCGAAACCTGGACCAAGAATATCTCCGAGCTCAAGGAGTATTACGGCACCCACAACAACGAACTGCAGATGCCCATGGACTTTCTGTTCACACGGGTGGACAAACTTTCGGCCCCGGAATTTCGCAAACAGATCGCCGGAGTGGATTCCGCCGGCGGCTGGCCGGTGTTCGTTTTCAGCAACCACGACATCCCCCGCGCCTACGACCGCTACGGCGATGGCCGGCACAACGATCAGATCGCCAAGCTGCTGGCCGGCTTCTACCTGACCCTGCGGGGCACGCCCATCATGTATTACGGGGAAGAAATCGGCATGCAGAACAATGATCCCAAGCGCCGCGAGGACGTGAAGGATCCCATTGGCCGGCGCGGCTGGCCCAAGGAGAAGGGGCGCGACGGCGAGCGCACTCCCATGCAGTGGAACGACACCGCCAATGCCGGCTTCAGCACCGCCAAGCCCTGGCTGTCGGCTCCCGACAGCTATCACACTCACAACGTGGCCAGCGAGCTTAAGGATGCCAACTCCATCCTCTACTTCTATAAACATGTACTGGCTCTGCGTCGCACCAACCTGCAACTGCGCGAAGGCCGTTATGTTCCTCTTAATGAAAATGACAACAACGTGCTCTCCTACCTGCGCTCTTATAAAGGGAAGGCGGTGCTGGTGGTGCTGAACATGTCATCCACGGCCCAGAAGCCAAGCTTCAATCTGACAGCGCAGGGATTCGCCAACCCGAGCGTGAACACGCTGCTGACTGCCTCCGCCAAACTGCTAACGAATTCGAAAACTGTGCAGACTGAACTTCAACCCTTCGGGGTTTACATGGGCGAGGTGACAAGCGCCTCGAAATGATGCGCGGTCAAAGCAGTACGGTGGAGGGAAATGCTAACGAGCTATGTGTGGCGCCTGAGCACTTTGATTGTGCTCAAATGGCTCCAGTTCCCTGTCACAGGGTCCTGAGGAGCGATCAATTGCAAAAAACCGCCGATGGCCAGCCCGTCAGGGCGAAATAGGTTCGAGCCCAGGGCGTCAGCCCTGGGTAACGAGACCAATTGCTCGGAGCGAGCGCGACCGAGCGGATGCGAGGGAGCGCGAGCAAGGAACCTTCAACTCTCGTTCAAGCCGAGGCCCGCTTCGGGTTTGCGCTCCTGCAGCATCCTGTACAGCACCACCGAGCACCCCATGAACAACCACACCAGCGGCATCACCTCGCCATCTCCCAGCGTGTACTGCACCAGGCATCCAAGGTAAAAAGCGACCGCGCTGGCAAACATTCCCACTGCCAATCCCCGGTAGAACCACTTGGCCTGCGCGCTCAAGCGCAGCAAACACCGCAGGTGCCGGAAGTAGTCCACCATCAGCCAAAGCCAAAATCCCAAAACCGGCACGCCGCAATCCACCGCCAACTCGATGTAGGTGGAGTGAAAATGGCCCCCTTTCAAGGGGAACACTCGATAGGCCTCCAGGTTGAAACGGTTGCCGGGCATCTGCACGCTATCCAGCCCGATGCCCAGCAGCGGATGTTCGCGGACCAGACGCGGGCTCGCCTGCCACATCATCATGCGGAATTCTGTGCCCGGTTCGCGGCTGTTAAACCAGGAAAGCCGGCGCTGGTCGTGGATCCAGAACGAACCTGCCAGCACAACCGCGACCGCCCCCACTGCAGCCAGAGCCCTTATCTTCCATCGCGACGTAATCCAAACTCCCGCCAGGCAGGCTGCCAGCAGCGCCAACACATAAGAGCGGGTCACAGTCGCCCACAGACTTGCCGCTAGTCCAGCAAAAATCAAGGCCAGCAATATTCGCTTGCCCAGCATGGCGCATCCGCTGGCCAGCAGCAATCCCCAGCACAGGGCGGCTATCACCATGAGCATGCCGCCGTAGGGAATTGCGTGATAGAAGTGCCCCTGCGCGCGTGGAGGATAACCCTTGCCGACCAACTGCCCGGGAGTCCGCAGCCAGGCCTCTACGGCCGGCCGCGGAACCGCCATGTAGTAGTTCTCGAGGCCTCCGGGAAAGGGCCGTGCCACGTGCATGCGCAGGACCGCATCGCGCTGAGTCAGCCGCAGCGCGCGCTGCCACAGCCATAGCCCGCGCACCGAATGCCCGTTGATTTCGCGCACGACGTCCCGTGGACGCAGCCCGGCATCGCGCAGAGGCCCGGCCGGCACATTAAGCAGCTCTGTGCCGATGCCCGCTGTGAATTGCCACCCGGTTTGTATGGCGGTTATGAAACTCGCCAGCAGCAGCACCGCCACTAGCCTCTTCAGCTGTGTCCCGGTTTTCACATTTTGGGTGACCAGAAAAAAAATGAGCGCCACGCTGTACCACGCCATGCGCGACCAGCTCAGCATCGGCGCATAGCTGAAGACCGTGGAAAGGCCGGCGCCAAGAAGGAACAGCAGCAGAGGCAAGGCCAGTGGGTCCCGCCGCACCTGAAAGCCGGTGAGTGTCAGCTTCACCAGCCATAATCCAAGGGCAATCCGAAAAACAAACAATACCGTCCACTCGGAAAACGGCTGGGCTGCCACCAGCACCAGCAACGTCAGGTAGATGGCGTGTTCCAGCCAGACAATCCAGAATTGCCGGTCGTGAAAAGCCCGCCAGCCGGAAATGTGAGTTGCGGCGGTACCCAAACCGCTGGACGACCCCGTAGTCTGGGTTGCAGGAAGACTCACTGAATTGGCGTTTCGATTTCGCTGAGTTGCGAAATTATACTACGCGCAAACTCGCCTCCCGCCGCCCGAGTCGCCGCTAATTCCTCGTGATATCCTCTTGATTCGGGTTGAGGTTTTTCATCCCCTGTTGAACCATTCCAGGTGGACTTTTAGGTTCGAGCCTCCTCGATCCGCTCCTCTCATATGCACCAGGCTCTCAACCGTGCTCCTCAGGACGATACCTCCCGCAAAGACATATTGCTCGTCGCCGCCTGGTTCGGCCTGCTCACCGGCATCGTTGAGGGGCTTCTGTTTTTTCACGTCCGGCACCTTCGCATCCTCGACCTCACCTGGGTCCCGATTCCGGTTGACCTGATCCTCGCGCTCATCGTTGCCCTACCTCTTCTGGCGCTGCGAAATTTTCTGACCGGCCGCCCCTCGCTATTCCTGCGTGCCGCGTGCCTGTTTGCCTGGCTTATGTTCTTCGGCTGGTTGCGCGTGATCTCGCCGGTGGTTGAGCCTGCGCTCCCGGGTTCCTGGCCGGCTACTGTCGCCGCTCACCCCCTGGCTGAGACTGTGATCGTGATGCTCCTGGCGCTGCTGCTCGCCCTGGGCGTAACTCTGTTGCTCACCCGTCCGCGCATACGACTCGCCTTTCGGCGCAGCTTGCCCTGGGTGGCGGCCGCTGCGGCATTGTTTGTAATCGGCCTTCCCACCTTCCAGCGCCTGCACGAAAAGCGGGAAACTTCCCGTCTGCCCGCGCCTCCCCCCGGCGCTCACAACGTGCTGGTGATCGTAGTGGATACCCTGCGCGCCGACCATCTTTCCACTTACGGCTATGCTCGCCCTACCAGTCCCAACCTGAGCCGCATTGCCGGCCAGGGCGTGCTTTTTGAAAATGCCATGGCGCCCTCCTCCTGGACTTTGCCTTCGCACGCTTCCATGCTCACCGGCCTCTATCCTCACCAGCACGGCGCAACTTACATGGGGTCCAGCCTCGTGCCTCATTTCCCCACGCTGGGAGAGGCCTTCCAGCACTTGGGCTACCGCACTGCCGGTTTTTCCGCCAGCACTTATTTTTTTTCCCGCCGTACCGGATTGGGGCGCGGCTTCATTCACTTTGAGGACGATTTCGAGTCGCCGGCCAGCGCCTTCCCGCAGACCTATTACGGCGAACGCCTGGAGCAACTGCTCTACCGCCTGCACATTGCCAAGAACCGCGTCGGACGCCGCAACGCGGGCCAGATCAGCCAGCAGGCCCTGCGCTGGATAGCCTCTGACCAGCGCCGCCCCTTCTTCGCGTTCCTCAACTATTACGACGTTCACGACCCATACCTGCCGCCGGAGCCTTATCTGCATCGCTTCACCAAGGTGGCGCACCCCTCCGCACACCTTTCTAATGCCTGGGACTGGTTCGCCTCGCTAACCCCAGAGCAACGCCAGTCAGAAATGGACGCCTACGATGGAGCCATTCAGTACGTGGACACGGAAATGGGAGAATTTCTGCAGCAACTGCACCAGCGCGGACTGGATGAAAACACCCTGGTGGTAATCACCTCCGATCACGGCGAGGAATTCAATGAGCACGGCTTTATGGACCACCTGAACGCACTCTACCGTGAACTCATTCATGTGCCTCTGGTCTTCTGGGAGCCGGGCAGGGTGCCGGCAGGGGTACGCATCTTTGCGCCGGTTTCCACTGTGAGCCTGCCTTCGACTCTGCTCAGTCTTGCCTACAATGGGCCGAGCGCCTTGCCCGGCATTTCCCTCTCCACACTGTGGACCAGTCCCCGACGGAATCGCCAGGTTATGCCCGTACTTTCCGAACTTATGCAGGCGAAACTGACACCGTTGTTCCCCAATTACTACGGT
>DATJFA010000021.1:0-7587 GCA_035496015.1 Terriglobales bacterium
CAGCAGGTCAGCAATGGAATAGCCGTTGTACTTCACCGCCAGGGTTTCGTGGTTGTAGCGCTTGCCGCCGCAGACTTCGCAGAGCACGTAGACGTCGGGTAGAAAATTCATTTCGATGCGGCGCTGGCCTTCGCCCTGGCAGGCTTCGCAGCGGCCGCCCGCCACATTGAAGGAAAAGCGTCCGGCTTTGTAGCCGCGCTCGCGCGATTCGGGCAGCATGGCGTAGAGGTCGCGAATCTGGGTGAAGACGCCGGTGTAGGTCGCGGGGTTGGAACGCGGAGTGCGGCCGATGGGCGACTGGTCGATCTGGATGACCTTGTCAATGTTCTCCATGCCGACGATGGACTTGTGCTCGCCGGGATTTTCGCGCGAGTGGTAGAGGTGGCGGGCCAGGGCGCGGTAGAGGATGTCGTTGACCAGGGTGGATTTTCCAGAACCGGAAACTCCGGTGACCAGGGTCATGACGCCCAGGGGGAAGCTGGCGTCGAGATTCTTAAGATTATTTTCACGCGCGCCGAGCACGGAGATGGCCTTGTCATTGGGCTGGCGGCGGTCAGGCAGCATGGGAATGTGCTTCTTGCCGGAGATGTACTGGCCGGTAAGCGATTCGGGCGCGCGCATGATGTCCCGGGGCGTGCCGTGAGCGACGAGATGGCCGCCGTGGCGGCCGGCGCCGGGACCGAGGTCAATCACATAGTCGGCGCGGCGGATGGTTTCTTCGTCGTGCTCGACCACCAGCACGGTGTTGCCCAGATCACGCAGCGATTCCAGCGCGGCCAGCAGACGAGCGTTGTCGCGGTGGTGGAGGCCGATAGAGGGTTCGTCGAGCACGTAGAGCACACCGCGCAGACGCGAGCCGATTTGCGTGGCCAGGCGGATGCGCTGGCCTTCGCCGCCGGAGAGGGTGGCAGCGGAGCGGTCGAGGGAAATGTAGCCGAGGCCGACGGCGTTGAGGAACTGCAGGCGCTCCACCACTTCGTGCACGATGCGGCCGGCGATAAGCTGCTCGCGTCCCGCCAGCTTGATGTTGGCAGCCACCGTGAGCGCGCGCGAGACCGGCAGCGCGGTAAAGTCGGCAATGGACATGCCGTTCACCTTCACGCCCAGGCTCTCCGGGCGCAGGCGCTTGCCCTGGCAGACGGGACAGGGAGTGGCCGACATGTAGTTGAGCAGCCATTCGCGGTAGCTATCGGAGGAAGCTTCCTCCAGTGAACTGTTCAGGTACGCGAGCACGCCGCGGAAGCCGGTGCGCGGGCCGCCGTTGCGCTTGGCGGGTTCGCCGTAGAGCACCAGATCCTGAACTTTGCCGGGCAGCTTCTCGAAAGGCGCGTTCAGGTCGAAGCTGTGCGCAGCCGCCGCGAGCTGCAGCATGTGCTGCAGGTAGGAGGAGCCGGAGCCGGGGCCAAGGCCGCCATCGAGCAGGGGCTTGGACCAGTCCACGATAATTTTGGCGGGGTCGAAGTCATATTTGCTGCCCAGGCCGTGACATTCGGGACAGGCGCCGTAGGTGCTGTTGAAGGAGAAGGAGCGCGGCTCCAGCACGGGCACGTTGATGCCACAGTCAGGGCAGGCGAGCTTGGCGGAGTAAAGGTGCTCCTCGCCAGCCACCACCGCCACCTGCACCAGGCCGTCGGCCAGCTTCATCGCGGTGTTGATGGAGTTCTCCAGGCGCTGCTCAATGCCGGGCTTGACCAGCAGGCGGTCAATGACCACCTCGATGGTGTGGTTCTTGCGCTTATCGAGGCGGAGGTCGTCTTCCAGGTTGACCAGCTCGCCATCCACGCGGGCGCGGGCGAAGCCCTGCTGCACCAGCTTCTCCATCTCCTTTTTGAACTCACCTTTGCGGCCGCGCACGATGGGCGCCATGACCATGACGCGGCCTTCGGGGGTGAGCTGCATGACGCGCTGCACGATCTGGTCGGCGGACTGGCGGCTGATGGCCTGGCCGCAGTTGGGGCAGTGGGGCACGCCGATAGAGGAGTAGAGCAGGCGCAGGTAGTCGTAGATCTCGGTGATGGTGCCCACGGTGGAGCGCGGGCTGCGGCTGGTGGTCTTCTGCTCGATGGAGATGGAGGGGCTGAGGCCGTCAATGGCGTCCACGTCGGGACGCTCCATCTGGTCGAGAAACTGGCGGGCGTAGGCGGAGAGGGTTTCGACGTATCTTCGCTGGCCCTCGGCATAAATCGTGTCAAAAGCCAGGGAAGATTTGCCCGAGCCGCTGAGGCCGGTAATCACGGTGAGAGAGTTGCGGGGTATCTCAACGTCAATGTTTTTAAGGTTATGCTGGCGCGCCCCGCGCACCGTGATCTTAGTAATCGCCATCGGTCCCTGGGTGGTTTAGTACCACGGTAATTGGACAGGTCCTCTAGTAAGAGGGAGAGTGGTTTAGCGCAATTTTACTCACGTATCTTAATCGTTAACAGCGGGCAAGGTCAACGCGAGTAAAGTGGGCAATGCGCCTCAGGGCGCGCCGTTTGCCCCGATGCCCGAGCATTGTTGCGAAATGTTGCAGGATGCGGTGGATGACGGCGCGATCGTGAATGCTCCCCGCAACCGAATGCCTGGGCGCATCTTGAACGAAGTGGATTCGGATTACGCCGTCGCCTCCCCTGACGAGCGTCCCAAGCTGTACTTGATGAATTTCTGCCCGTTCTGCGGGCGCGCGATCTCGCGCACGGTGTGGAACGCGGAGAAAAAGAAGTAAGCTGCCGCGCCGGCGGCAGATGCATCTGACCGCAAGGTTTGGGCATCTTCTACTTACGGTGCGGCAAGAGAACAGGTGGGCCGAACCTTGAGCTTGTTTTTTAGTTTAGCGACCTTATTCTTCACCGTTCTAGCAGCCATGGCATTTGGGATAGCAGCCAGTTGGGTGGCTGTGAGCGGCATTTTGTTCGCCTTCGGGCATCGTTCGCAGGTCACTAAGGCGGCCACGCTGGTGGAATCACCCGCCGGCGGCGACTGAACTTTCCTTAAAGGTTGATCGGGCTTACCCCAGCGCGCGAGCGCTGGGTTTTTTTGTAATTCCTGAAGCCCCGCCCGAGGCGGGCAGTGCGCGCGAGATACCTTCCCCGCGGAAGCCGCTTGCAGGCAATGGCGCACTCGCCCGGCGGTCGTGAGTCTCTGCCAAAGAAGAAGTCGCGAGAGTACCCGTCCCACTGGCCCGCCAGCGCTGAATAGCGCCGTCGCGCACAACCGGCGTCAGATACGGCCCATCGAAGCAACCAGCGCCATTAGAAGGCTTGGTCGGTTGCATCACCTCGCTAGCGTGTTCGGTTGCTTCGTACGTCAGGACACCAATCCTGCCAACTGCTCCGACGGTGAAAGGACCCGGCTCAATCGCGAATCAGGAGAATTGGAATGCGTTGTATCTGTGCGTTGTTAGTAGTGTGTGCGCTAATGCCTCTGGCCGTGTCCCAGGAAACCACGCCGTCTGAGCGGCAGGTGAACAATGAGAGCACGACGGAGGGAAGCGTAGTCTCATCCAGCCGTCAAACGCTGGTGGTAAGGACTGAAAACGGCGAATACCGCTTGTTTGTTTTTGACCGCAACACCTCGAAGCCGAGCGTCATTCCTGCGGGCGCCAGCGTGCGCGTCGTCTCGACGCCAGGAGAGGAGCCGGATACGCGGCTTGCGAGCAACGTAACGGTCCTGGGAGAAGCGCCTAGTCCGCAGGGTAGAACGGCCACGCCGTCAGCAGCGCCGGTTCCACCTCAGGTTCGAGAGGTGGAGCGCGACATCAAGCACGAGGCACGGCGGTGGCGGCTCGGCGTGCGTGGAGGCGTCGCTCTGGATCCCGAGCTCATCATGTTCGGGGTTCATTCCCAGATGGGCCCGATCTTCAATCGTAACGTGCTGTTCCGGCCAAGCGCTGAGTTCGACTGGGGAGAGGTAACGGATCTAATCGCTCTGAACCTGGAAGCCATTTACCGGTTGCCGATCAGGGCCCGCCGCCAGAACTGGTCGGCTTACGTTGGCGCCGGTCCTGCTCTGACTTTTCTTCACCAGAGCTTCGAGCGACAGCAGGGCCAGGGCAGAAATATTGATTTCGGCAACTTTGATTTCGAGACAGGGTTCAACATCCTCACGGGCGTCCGGCTTCGCCGAGGCACCTTCGTGGAGATCAAGACCAGCCTGTACGCGCGGCCAGCTCCGACATTCCGGCTGATATTCGGGAAAGACTTCTGACGATTGCAAGGCGCCGGAACGGGGTAGCACAGGCTGCTGGGCTGACGCGGTTCTGGCCAGGCAACAAGGCTCGGTCCTGTTCTCAGTAGCGGGCGTTGGTGGCGCGGCTTTCTTGTTCGCCGCGGAGCCAGATGTAGAGAGGAGCCTGGGGCGAGGGGGGCGGCCAGGGCACGGCGATTTTGAGCGTCTGCTCGCCGCTCGCGCCGGGAGCCGGCGTGGGGATGCCTTGAGCTTCGAAGCCGTGCTGGGAATTCCAGCCGGTTTTATCAATCAGCTCCAGGTCCTGGCCAGTCAAAGTTCCGGCATAGAGAGACTCCCCCAGCTTTTCTCCGGTGATGGTGAATTTCTCGATGCGAGGCAGGCGGACTACACGGCCCAACGGATAGGCGCCGGAATTACCGGTGGGTTCGCCGACGATGGTGGCGGTGAGCTCACAGCCGGACTGGCCGACGGTGCCGGGATCAAGCGAGAGAAACAGAACACCCTGACCGGCGGAATCGAGTTCGGCGCCATCCTGGCGGTCGCCGGGATAAAGGCTAAGCTTCTTGCGGGTGTTGCCGACGTCCTTGCATTGCAGCTGCACGCCGGGACGCGAGCCCGTGTTGTCGGCACGGACGGCAAAGCTGACGGTGACGCCGGAGGGAACCTCGCCAGCTTGCAACTGCACGCCCGCGGGGCTGGAAAATGACCGGCTGACGCTCACGATTTTGGGTCGCGGGCCGAGGACTTGTAGTGCATCACTGAGCTGCAGCGGCGCATTCAGGCCATTAACGACCACCGTGGCGGCAAGATGGTCGCCTGCCTGCGCCTTGGGCAGCAGCTTGATGGTGGCGCTGCGCTGGCTGAGATGTTCCTGATCGCCGGCGGGCGCAAGGGTCCACTCGGCATTGGGGCTGGTAATGCGCTGAATGCGCTCCAGGTTGTTGCCTTCAAGCACAATCGTCTGCTGGGCTTCACCCACGTTCACGCGCAGAGGAACGTTGCTGAGCTTAGGCGTGGGGGGATGAACCGTGACCTGCACCTCGTGCGACGAACCGTTCAGTTGGGTAAGGGCGAGCAGATAGGGACCCGGCTGCAGGGAAGCGGTGTTCACGTCGAGATCGAGGACGCGCTTGTGGCCGCTTTCATCCGCGGGAGGCAGCGAAAAATGGAGGGGCGCAGCGGAGTCTTTCCCGCGATTTGCGTTTCGCAGGGTTACAGCCTTGATGAATTCAAAATCGGCGCCGGTGAGCTGCACCGGCACCACACCGGCGCCGGTGACCAGCCGGTCCTGTGAGTGGGCTGTGAGCTGCACGGCGTTGAAATCAGCGAAGGGGCGTACTTCGACGGCACCAGCGATGGGCAAAGGCGTCCAATCCCAATTGGCGGCCAGTTGGTACTTGCCGGGAGAAACTTTGGCGTGCGCGAGATCGAGCTGAAGGGAAGCCTGCGCAGGATTGGCGGTGACTTTTACCGGGATAGGTATTACGTGGCCATCGCCCACCAGCCGCCAGTCACGCGCGCGGGCCACCAGGCGCAACTGAGAGACGCTGGGAGTGGAAGCTTTTACGGTGGGGGTCCAGCCTTGCGGCACAATAGCGGGCTGGGCAAGGGTGACGGAGGGAGGCGCGGCGTCAGGCACGCGCACCATCCAGAGATAACCGATGTGCAGGCGTGAAGGCTTGCGGTTGGCGGCGCAGAGGGCAAAAGAATCAGCAGGCAGGCTTTGCGCAAAAGCAGGACGGAACTCCATGCCAGGAAACAAGCTGCTGTGCAGGTTTTCGAAGAGCGCGGTGCCGCCGGCGGCCAGCATGACCGGCGAGCCGAAGAACATGGAAGCGACCGAGGCCGCCAGTCCGGTGGAGCCCTGGGCCAGGCTGGGAGGCGCACCGGAACCACTTTTGAAGGCGGGCACGGCCGCCTGCAGCAATTGGCCCGCGGCCTGGTCGGGCGGAGCGCCTGATTCCAGCCGAGGAACGGCCACGCCGTATTGCGAAGAAAAACCGTGCAGAACAGATTGCAGGTCGCTGCTGCCGGGAGGCGACTGCTCGTAATCCGACAGAGTTTGCACCAGCGCTTCCACGGTGGTGGTGCGCTGAGCGTAGTCGGCGAGCTGGGAGACGATTTCCGGGTTCTCCTTCACCAGCGAGTTCACCCGCTTGGCGTCAATGCCGTGCTCGCCGAAGACCAGGCCGACCACTGAGGCGCGAATAGGCACCGGCCAATCGGCGGCAGCGCTGGCCGGTTTCGGCGCCAGCACTTCCACCTGATCTGAGCCATAGGCCGACGTGGGCGCGAGCACCACGGCGACTTTGGCCTTGTCCTTATATTTAGCGGGCAGGCGGACGGGCTCGTAATGCAGTTTTTCGCCGGGCTGGACCAGGTTGATGGCGTTGACGGGAAGCGGCGCGCCGCTGCCCACCGGGTCCACCTGCAGCTTGAAGGAGGTTATGGCGACTGCTCCGGGACACTGCGCCTGCGAAGTCACCACCGCAGGAGAGGACACAGAAGCGCCAAGCAACAGCGCGAAAAGCACCACTGCAGAAAACACCGGTCCTTGGCGGGGTTCGGCCCAGGGTTTTGGGGAAATCACTTCCAAATCTTAGGGGAGCACGCCAGGATCGGCAACACTGAATCTGCTAAATCTCACGTTACGATAGACATAAGAGGAATACCCGAGGACTCGAGCAGGGATCAGGTACCGCATCCGGGAGATGAGAACCGGGCAATGTATTTCGCCGCATCGAATTTGCGCGAGATGCCGGCCTGGGACATGTAGCGGATGTTGCCAAAAATGGGGCGGTTGAACCAGGGCCGGTCGTGCTTGCCCACCAGCGCCCAGGCTATGCCGGCGTAACCGTTGGGATCGCGGCCGTCGAGTTCATAGCGGTCGTTCAGGAAGACAGCGCGCTGGTAGGCGACTTGCGGTGACGGGCTCCATTCCAGGATTTTTTTGGCCCAGTACATGCGGAGGTAGTTGTGCATCCAGCCGGTGGTGACCATCTGCACTTGTGCCGCGTTCCACAGGGCATCGTGAGTGGCGGCGTTTTCCAGCTGCTGTTCGGTGTAAACGATGGGACGGCGGTCGCAGGCGTGTTCCGCGAGAGTGCGATCGGCCCAGGGTTCGAGACATTCCAGGGAGTCGTAAGCGGGATTGAAGCGCACGAAGTTGACGGCCAGCTCGCGGCGAACGATGAGCTGTTCCAGAAACGCAGATTTCGCCGCCTGGGGCGCTTTCGCGTGCTGAATGGTTAAAGCGACGGTGTGCGGGCCCAGATGTCCGAAATGAAGATAGGGAGAGAGATGGCTGGTGCCTTCCACTTCAGGATGGTTGCGGAGTTCGGGATAATGGGAGAGGTTGCGGGAAACGAAATGGCGAAGAGCGCGGCGGCCGGCTTGTGAGCCGCCGCGCCAGGAGGAGAC